>NZ_JBHURI010000005.1:0-88793 GCF_042673425.1 Agromyces sp. NPDC056965
CCCCGGCACATGCCGGGGGCCGCTTCTGCTGAGGTTGCTTCGTGGCTACGCGCCGACACCCGTGATCGTCGGGTGGTGGAACGTGTCGCCGAAGACGCGCTCGGAGGCGCCGACCCGGTCGAGGTACGGCGTCAGGCCGCCCATCTGGAACGGGAAGCCGGCGCCGAGCACCATGCAGAGGTCGATGTCCTCTGCGGCGGCGACCACGTCGCCGTCGAGCATGAGGCGCACCTCACGGGCCAGGCCGTCCTGCAGGGCGACGAGGATCTCATCGGCCGAGCGCGGGTTCTTGCCGCCCGCGACGAGCTTCAGGGCGCCCTTGTCGAAGCCCTTGACCTTGCCCTTGTCGTCCTTGTCGAGCAGCTTGCCGTAGTCGGCGAGCTTGTGCAGGTTCTCGCTGCGGTAGAACCGCTCGGGGAACGCCGCGTGGTGCGTGTCGAGCACGTGCGCCCCGACCTTGAGGCCCACGAGGTCGAGCAGCACCGACGGGGCCATCGGCAGGCCGAGCGGAGCGATCGCCTCGTCGACGGTCTGGAACGAGGTGCCCTCGTCGACCGCCCGCATCGCCTCGCCGAGCAGCACGGCGAGGAGCCGGTTGACGACGAAGCCGGGGGTGTCGGCCGTGATGACGGCGTTCTTGCGCAGGTTCTTCGCCGTCACCATGGCGGTCGACAGCGTCGCCTCGTCGGTGTGCGGCGTCTTCACGACCTCGATCAGCGGCATGACCGCGACGGGAGTGAAGAAGTGGAAGCCCACCAGGCGCTCGGGGTGTGCGAGCTTCGCGCCGATCTGCTCGACCGACAGCGAAGACGTGTTCGTCGCGAGCACGGCCTCGGGCGAGATGAACTGCTCCACCTCGGCGAAGACGTTCTGCTTGATCTCGAGCTCCTCGAAGACCGCCTCGATGACCCAGTCGCAGTCGGCGAAGTCGGCCTTGTCGGTGGTGCCGGTGACGAGCGCCTTCAGGCGGTTCGCCTCATCGGGGGAGATGCGGCCCTTCTCGAGGAGCTTGTCGATCTCCTCGCCGATGTAGGCCACGCCCTTGTCGACGCGTGCCTGGTCGATGTCGGTGATGACCACCGGCACCCGCAGGCGGCGCACGAAGAGCAGGGCGAGCTGGCTCGCCATGTACCCGGCGCCGAGCACGCCGACCTTCGTGACCTTCTTCGCGATCGCCTTGTCGGGAGCGCCGGCGGGGCGCTTGGCCCGCTTCTGCACGAGGTTGAAGGCGTAGATCGAGGCCTGGAGCTGGTCGCCGACGATGAGCTCGGAGAGCACCTCGTCTTCACGTTCGAAGCCCTCGGCCTTCGTGCCGCTCTTGGCGGCCTTCATGAGCTCGAGCGCCGCGTACGGCGACTTCGGAACCGAGCCGATGCGGCTCTTCAGCAGCTTCGTGGCGATGGCGATCGCGGCGTCCCACTTGACGAGGCGCTCGACCTTGCCGGGCTCGTTCGGACGCTTCACCTTGATGCGGCCCGAGACGACGCCGTCGGCCCACTTGATCGAGTCCTCGAGGAACGCGACCGAGTCGAACTTCGCGTCGGCGATGCCGAGCTCCATCACGTCGTCGGCCTTCATCGTGCGGTTCTGCTTCAGCGGGTTCTCGATGACGACCTTGAGGGCGTTCTCGATGCCGATGAGGTTCGGCAGCAGGTAGGCGCCGCCCCAACCGGGGATGAGGCCGAGGAAGACCTCGGGAAGGGCGACGGCGGGCACCGAGGCATCCACCGTGCGGTAGTCGGCGTTGAGCGCGATCTCGAGGCCGCCGCCGAGTGCCAGGCCGTTGATGAACACGAACGAGGGCACACCGAGTTCGGAGGCCTTGCCGAGCGCGAAGTGGCCGAGCTGGCCCAGCTTGCGAGCGGTGTCGCGGTCGGGGATCTCGGCGACCTTGGACAGGTCGGCGCCCGCAGCGAGGATGAACGGCTTGCCCGTGATCGCCACGGCGTGGATCTCGCCGGCCGCGGCGCGCGCCTTCAACTCGTCGAGGGTCGTCGCGTACTCGAGCAGTGACACCGGACCGAGCGTGTTCGGTCGGGTGTGGTCGCGGCCGTTGTCGAGCGTGACGAGGGCGAGCGTCTTGCCACCCGAGATCGGCACATCGCGCACGAACGAGTGCGTGACGACCTCGTCGTCGGACAGGGCGGCGAGCGAGTCGAAGTCGATCTTCGTGTAGTCGGTCATCAGGCCTTCTTCGCCTTCTTGTCGTAGTTCGGGTTCTCCCAGACCATGGTTCCGCCCTGGCCGAGGCCGACGCACATGCTCGTGATGCCGTAGCGCACGTCGGGGCGCTCGGTGAACTGGCTCGCGAGCTGGTTCATGAGGCGCACGCCCGAGGAGGCGAGGGGGTGGCCGACGGCGATCGCGCCGCCCCACGGGTTGACGCGGGCGTCGTCGTCGGCGATGCCGTAGTGGTCCATGAACGAGAGCACCTGCACGGCGAACGCCTCGTTCATCTCGAAGATGCCGATGTCGTCGATCGAGAGGCCGGCCTTGCGGAGCGCCTTCTCGGTGGCAGGGATCGGGCCGATGCCCATGATCTCGGGGTCGACGCCCGCGAAGGCGTAGCTGACGAGCTTCATCTTCGGCGAGAGGCCGAACTCCTTCGCGGCGGCGCCGGAGGCGAGGATCGCGGCGGTCGCGCCGTCGTTCAGGCCCGAGGCGTTTCCGGCCGTGATGCGGCCGTGCGGGCGGAACGGCGTCTTCAGGGCGGCCAGGCCCTCGAGCGTCGTCTCGGGGCGCATGACCTCGTCACGCGTCGCGAGGCCCCAGCCCTGCTCCGTGCGGATGGCGACCGGCACCAGGTCCTGCTGGATCTTGCCCGCGGCGTACGCCGCCGCCGTCTTCTGCTGGCTCGCGAGGGCGAAGCGGTCGCTGCGCTCCTTCGTGAGCTGCGGGAACCGGTCGTGGATGCGCTCGGCGGTCGCGCCCATGACGAGGGCGTCTTCGCCGACGAGGCGCTCGCTGAGGAATCGCGGGTTGGGGTCGACGCCCGAGCCCATGGGGTGGTGGCCCATGTGCTCGACGCCGCCGGCGATGGCGATGTCGTACATGCCGAAGCCGATCGAGCCCGACATCATCGCGGCGGCCGTCATGGCGCCCGCGCACATGCGGTCGATCGAGAAGCCCGGCACGGTCTTCGGGAGTCCGGCGAGGATCGCGGCCGTGCGGCCGAGGGTCAGGCCCTGGTCGCCGGTCTGGGTCGTCGCGGCGATGGCGACGTCGTCGATGCGGTCCTTCGGGATGTTCGGGTTGCGCTCGAGGAGTCCGACGATCGCCTTCACGACGAGGTCATCGGCACGGGTGTTCCAGTACATTCCCTTGTCGCCGGCCTTGCCGAACGGGGTGCGGACCCCGTCGACGAATACGACTTCAGCTTGATCAGCCACGCTGCAGCTCACTTTCGGTCAGGATGCTTCGATCCTACGAACGCCGCTGAGGGGGCGCTGAATCGCTTGACGGAATCTACGAAGCGTCGGAGGTGGCGTCCTCGACCGATTGTGCCGCCTCGACAAATGCATCGGCGATTCTCTGTGAGGTTGCGGCAACCTGCCACCGGCGAGCCCCGAGCTTCAGCAGTGCCTCGCCGATCGCGTCGGCCGTGGCGTCTGCAGGAGGCGTCCATGCCACACGGCGCAGGTGGTCGGGGGTGAGGAGGTTCTCGACGGGCATGTTCATCTGCTCGGCGACCTCGGTCACCGCCGCCTTCGCGAGCCGGAGGCGCGCATCGGCCTCGGGGTGCCTGGCGGCCCACGCACGCGGCGGGGGAGGCGCGTCGCTCGGCACCCGCACCTGCGGGAGGTCGGTCGTCGCGAGCCCGCGCTCGACGGCGCCCCACCAGCGGTCGAGCTCGGTGCGGCTCGCGCGGCCGTTGAACTCGCGGAGGTCGGCGAGGGCGCGCCGGGTCGACGGCAGCGTACGGGCGACGGCGAGGAGCGAGGCATCCGGAACCAGGCGACCGGGCGCGACGTCGAGCTCGGTCGCGAGCTCGTCGCGCGACAGCCAGAGCTCCCGGGCCACGGCGAGGTTGCGAGGGCTCCGCATGGCGTGGATGCCGGAGAGACGGCGCCACGGCTCGGCCGCCGGCGGCTTCGCGGCGCGGTGCAGCACGGCGTCGAACTCCTCTGCCGCGAGCTCGGCCTTGTCGTCCTCCTCGAGGCGCGCGCCGAGTCGCTCGCGCACGTCGACGAGGAGTTCAACGTCGAGTGCCGCGTACTTCAGCCAGGACTGCGGCAGGGGACGCGTCGACCAGTCGGAGGCCGAGTGCTCCTTGGCGAGCTTGATGTCGAGGAGCTCCTCGACGACCGACGCCAGACCGACGCGCGGCATGCCGAGGAGGCGCGCGGCGAGTTCGGTGTCGAAGATGCGCTCGGGGTCGAGGCCGACCTCGCGGAGGCACGCCAGGTCCTGGCTCGCCGCGTGCAGCACCCACTCCTCGGAACCGATCGCGTTCTGGAGTGCCGAGAAGTCGGGGATCTGCGGCGGATCGAAGAGGAAGGTCCCCGAGCCGCGCCGGAACATCTGGATCAGATAGGCCCGCTGCGAGTAGCGGAAACCGCTCGCCCGTTCGGCGTCGACTGCGATCGGCCCCTCGCCGTCGAGAAGCCGCCTCACCGCCTCATCGAAGGCGGCGGGGGTCTCGATCACCTGGAATTCATCCACGGTTCGTCCTCCGACGGGGCAGGGGAGTCACCCCTTCTGATCGGGGCGGCAGTCCTGCGAGCATGCACAACAACTCAGCCCAGCCTTCCACATGCGGGCCGATGGCCGAATCGAGGGGGGTCCATGACGCTCGCAGTTCGATCTGCGCGCCATCGCCCTGGCGGGCGAGCTCCCCGAAGCCGGTGGAGAGGATCTTCGTGGCAGTACCAGATGCGGCGATGTAGCGCGCGCCGCGAGCGTCGAGGGCGTCGACGAGCCACGACCAGGCGACGTCGGCGAGGAACGGGTCGAGGCCGATGTCGGTCTCGAGGGGGGCCTGCGCGAAGCAGACGATGCGGAAGCGGCCGCCCCATGCCTCGGGCTCGCTCTCGTCGTGCAGCAGCACGAATCGGCCGGTGCCGAGTTCGGAGTCGTCGTGGCGGCTCGGTGAGACGTCGGCCGAGAGCGCGACCGCGTTCGGCGCGAGGGATCCCGGAGCCGGAATCTCCGAGATGCGCAGCTCCGTTCTGGGGGAGGCGGCCCTCAGCGATGCGAGGGCGGCCTCGAACTCGGGTGGAAGCGGAGGCGCTGAGTCGGGCACGAGTGCAGACTAGAGTCTCGGATACGGGGGACGTCGGCGGCACGCCGCGCCACCGGCACACGGTGACTGCTTCGAGAGGAAACGATGCGTCGAAAGCGCGGTGCAGGTGCCACGATGGCGATCGCGGCCGGCGCCGTGGGGCTCATCGCCGTGACGATCGGGGCGGCGACCGCGGCCACCGCGGTGTTCTTCGCCCGGAAGGTGGTGACGCCGCCCGAGAAGCGCGAGGAAGACGTGCGCATCACGCGCGTCGATCTCGCGGCGGGCGAGATCACACTGCTCGGCTCGGAGGAGACGCGCATGCGCGGCCGCTACGGGCTCTGGTTCGACCACGACGCCGGTCATGCCAGGATCGGCGACGTCATCGACGACGGCGGCCGCGAGGTGCGGCGCGGCATCGAGTCCGTCGACTTCGGTCGACTCGACCGGGCGACCCGCGGTCGCGTCAACGGCTGGTACCACCTCGGCCCGTGGGAGCTCGAGATGCCCTACGAGAACGTCGTCGTCGAGACCGAGCTCGGCCCGGCACCGGCCTGGCTCGTCATGGCGGCGGATGACTCGGCGCGATGGGTGATCCAGGTGCACGGCCGTGGGGCGAAACGGCCAGAGGCCCTGCGCGCGGTCCCGCCCGCATACGACGCCGGCTGGAACTCCCTCCTCGTGTCGTACCGCAACGACGGCGAGGCGCCCGAGAGCGAAGACCGCAAGTACGGCCTCGGCGGCACCGAGTGGGCCGACGTGGTCGCCGCCACCCGGTTCGCCGTCGAGCACGGCGCCGAGGAGATCGTGCTCATGGGCTGGTCGATGGGCGGCGCCATCTCGCTGCAGGCCGTGCTGCGGTCCGAAGAGGTGCGCGAACGACTCGTCGGCGTGATCCTCGACTCGCCCGCGATCGACTGGGCCGACATCCTCCGCTTCCAGGGGCAGTTGAACAATCTGCCGCCCGAGCTGGGCGACCTCGTCGTGCGTGTGCTCGGGGGGCCGTTCGGCAGCGGACTCACGGGCATCGGCGCGCCCATCGACGTCGAGGAGCTCGATCCGATCGCGCGGGCCGACGAGTTCGACGTGCCAATGCTGCTCATGCACAGCGTCGACGACGGCTTCGTGCCGATCGACGGGTCGCGCCGCTTCGCGGGAGCGAGGCCCGACCTCATCGAGTTCGAGGTGTTCGAGGGGGCGCGCCACACGAAGCTCTGGAACGCCGAGCCCGAGCGGTGGACGAGCCTCGTGCGGTCCTGGCTCGAACGCCGCAACGAGAGTGCGGCCCAGCTCGGCGATGAGGCCGAGATCGTCGGTTGAGGTCGGTCGACGTCGATCGATCGGCGCGCGGCCGTCTTAAGCGGCGATGCGCTCGCGGACCTGCCGCTTGATGCGGCCGAGCATGCCGGTCATGCCTCGAACGCGGAGCGGGGAGACGGCCTCGCCGAGACCGAGCGACTGCGGGTAGTCGGCGGGTACGTCGAGCACCTCGTCGGCGGTCAGCCCGTCGAGCCCCTGCACGAGGATCGAGGCGAAGCCGCGAGTGGTCGGCGACTCGGCGGGTGCCGTGGCGTGCAGGTGGACCCGGCCGCCTTCGACCTCGACGAAGATGAACACCGGTGACTGGCACTCCTCGACGCGCTCGAACAGGTCGGGGTGGTCGGCATAGCGCTCGGGCAGCTCGGGCAGTTCGTTCGAGAACTCGAGCAGCAGTTGCAGGCGGTCGCGCACGCCGAGGGCGAGGAAGTCGTCGCGGGTCTCGGCGAGTCGTGCGGGCAGGGTTGTCGCGTTCATCGGGATCCATTCTCCCATGCCGTTCGGCGACCCCGCCCGTCGTGGCGTCAGCGGGTGGGCGCCTCGCCGCGGGCGTCGCCGGTGACGATCGGCACGCGCACGGCGCTGCCCCACTCGGTCCACGAGCCGTCGTAGTTGCGCACCTTCTCGAAGCCGAGCAGGTGGTTCAGCACGAACCACGTGTGGCTCGAGCGTTCGCCGATGCGGCAGTACGCGATGATGTCGTCGCCGTCGGCGAGGCCGACCTCGTCGCGGTAGATCGCGTCGAGCTCAGCGCGCGACTTGAAGGTGCCGTCGGAGGCGGCGGCACGCGCCCAGGGCACGGATGCCGCGGTCGGGATGTGACCGGCGCGGAGGGCGCCCTCCTCGGGGTAGGCGGGGGCGGTCGTGCGCTCTCCGCTGTACTCCTCGGGGGAACGCACGTCGACGAGCGGATTGCCGAAGTGGGCCAGCACGTCGTCCTTGTACGCGCGGACGACGCTGTCGTCGCGCTCGACGACGGGGTACTCGACGGGCGTCACCTCGGGAGCCGCCGTCGTGAGCTCGCGGCCCTCGGCGATCCAGAGGTCGCGGCCGCCGTCGAGGAGGCGCACGTCCTCGTGGCCGAAGAGGGTGAAGACCCAGAGGGCGTAGGCGGCCCACCAGTTGTTCTTGTCGCCGTAGATCACGACGGTCGTGTCGCGGGCGATGCCCTTCGAACCGGCGAGGGCAGCGAACTGCTCGCCGTCGACGTAGTCGCGCACGACGGGGTCGTTGAGGTCGAGGTGCCAGTCGATCTTGACGGCGCCCGGGATGTGCCCGGTCTCGTAGAGCAGCACGTCCTCATCGGATTCGACGACGACCAGCCCCGGTTCGCCGAGGTGCTCGGCGAGCCATTCGGTGGTGACGAGACGCTCGGGGTGCGCGTACTCGGCAAGCTTCGCTGCGGCGTCGAACTCGGCGGACATGGGGTACCTCCTGGGATCGCCTGGTCGGGCGGGGTGTTCGGGGGAGCGGACTAGGCTGATCACCTGTCCACCACGAATCTACGCGGCGTACGGGGCGAAGTCACAAGCCCTGTCATCCGATGCAACAGATGCACACCGGGAGCTCCTCCAGCATGACCACGGCATCGAGCCAGCCACTCATCCGTCTCGTCGAGAGGAACCCGTCGATCTCCGGCGCCGAGATCGCCGCCGAGCTCTCCCCGCCGCCGCAGTTCGAGCACGCGTCGTTCGAGTCGTACCGGCCCGACCCCGACTTCCCGTCGCAGCAGGCCGCGCTCGACCGACTGAAGGAGTTCGCCGGCGCCTGGCGTGCGGCGCAGCGCCCCGGGGGATTCTTCTCCCGCAAGCGCCCTGCGCGCATCGAACTGCCGGGCGTCTACCTCGACGGCGGGTTCGGCGTCGGCAAGACCCACCTGCTCGCCGCGCTCTGGCACGTCGCGCACGGCCCGAAGTACTTCGGCACCTTCATCGAGTACACGGCCCTCGTCGGCGCCCTCGGCTACCAGCCCGCCGTCGAGCTGCTGCGGGGCGCGAAGCTCGTCTGCATCGACGAGTTCGAGCTCGACGACCCGGGCGACACGATGCTCATGACGCGGTTCCTCGGTGAGCTCATGGCGGGCGGCACCCGGGTCGCCGCGACATCCAACACACCGCCGAACGCGCTCGGCGAGGGCCGGTTCGCCGCCTCCGACTTCCTCCGCGAGATCCACGCGCTCTCATCGAACTTCGAGACCCTCCGCATCGACGGGCTCGACTACCGTCGCCGCGACACCGAGGGTCACGCCGAATCCCTCGCGGGCGACGCCGATGTCGCGCGCACGGCGGCAGCCCTCGCCGAACGCGGTCACCGCGTCTCCCTCGACGGCTTCGACGATCTCATCGCGCACCTCGCGACCGTGCACCCCTCGAAGTACGTCAAGCTCGTCACGGGGCTCGAGTTCATCGCCCTCGAGGGCGTGCACGAGCTCACCGACCAGAACGCGGCGCTGCGGCTCGTCGCCTTCATCGACCGCGTCTACGACGCCGAGGTGCCGATCATCGCGAGCGGCCTGCCGCTCGACGAGGTCTTCGCCGCCGACATGATGTCGGGCGGCTATCGCAAGAAGTACCTCCGGGCGATGTCGCGCATGATCGCGCTCACGACCGGTGAGCTCCCGCCGCACGACTGAACGCGGCGCAGGTTCGCGCTCGCGCGTTCCCGCGCGCGCGTGATTCACATCGCTTCACCGGCGCTGCGAAACGTGCTGTTTACCTGCGGCCTCCGCACGTAACAGACGCGAAACAGTAGACGGTCCCGCTCGAAACGTCCTCTCGTGAAACTTGGCGACACAGGTTCCCCCGCCTGTATTCCTGAGAGAGGTTCGAGATGGATCAAGGCAACACCGCGTTCCTGTTGATCATGGCGGCCCTGGTGCTGCTCATGACCCCCGGACTCGCGTTCTTCTACGGCGGACTCGTCAAGGCGAAGAGCGTCATCAGCATGATGATGATGAGCTTCGGTGCGATCGGCCTCATCGGCGTCCTGTGGGTGCTGTACGGCTACGCGATCGCGTTCCCCGGTGCCGAGGGGCTCGTCGCCCCGTGGTCCATCGACTGGTCGGCGATCGGCCTGACGAGCCTGCTCGAGACGCCCGAGGGCGCCGCATACCCGCCGCTCGCGTTCGTGGCCTTCCAGGCCACCTTCGCGATCATCACGGTCGCGCTCATCTCCGGAGCGATCGCCGACCGCGCCAAGTTCGGCGCGTGGATGGTCTTCGCCGCGATCTGGGCGACGATCGTCTACTTCCCGGTCGCCAGCTGGGTCTTCAACTTCGGCCTCGCCGACGACGGCTCGTTCGCCTACGGCGGCTGGACCACGTTCGGCATGCAGGAGGCCTTCGGTGTCGGCGTCATCGACTTCGCCGGCGGCACCGCGGTGCACATCAACGCCGGTGCAGCAGCCCTCGCCCTGGCGCTCGTGCTCGGCAAGCGCGTCGGCTTCTCGAAGGGCGCCCACGTTCCGCACAACCCGCCGTTCGTGCTCCTCGGCGCCGGGCTCCTCTGGTTCGGCTGGTTCGGCTTCAACTCCGGCTCTGAGCTCGCCGCCGACGGCACGGCCGCCCTCGCCTGGGTCAACACGCTCGCAGCTCCGGCGGCTGCACTGCTCGCCTGGCTCCTGGTCGAGAAGATCAAGGACGGCAAGCCCACGTCGGTGGGCGCGGCATCCGGTGCAGTGGCCGGTCTCGTGGCGATCACTCCGGCGTGCGCGTCGCTCACGCCCGGCTGGGCGATCGTGCTCGGCCTCATCGCGGGCGCGGTCTGCGCTCTCGCCATCGACCTGAAGTTCAAGTTCGGCTTTGACGACTCGCTCGACGTCGTGGGCATCCACCTCGTCGGCGGCCTCATCGGAACGCTGTACCTCGGCTTCTTCGCCAACGGCACCGGCCTCATCTACAGCGGCGACCCCACGCAGCTGATGGTGCAGGCGATCGCGGCCTTCACGGTGCTCGCCTACTCGTTCGTGCTCGCCTTCGTCATCGGCTTCATCGTCGACAAGACGATGGGCTTCCGAGTGACGAATGAAGACGAGATCGCGGGCGTCGACACCGTGCTCCACGGCGAGGACGCGTACAAGCTCGAGACCGTCTGAGCCTGACGGATCACCGCGAGGGCGGTGGGGTAGTGTGCCGGTGTGTCAGACACCAATCGCTTCCTCACCGCCCTCGTCCGTGTCGTCGGGGCGCTGCTCGGGTCGGGGGCCTCGAGGTCGTCGGTCGGCCAGTCAGGCGCCCAGGCGGGGGGTACGGCGCGAACAGCGGATGCCCGCGAGCGGTCGTCGACCTCGACCGACACGCTGTCTCCGGGGCGGGCGGGGGAGTCCGCCACGATCGAGGTCGACCCGCGGCGGTTGCGCGGCGTCGAGCTGGGTTACGCGCCGTCGCGCGACGGCGAGCCCGATCCGGGCGAGGTCGTATGGACCTGGGTGCCGTACGAGGAGAACGACGGGCGCGGCAAGGATCGGCCGGTCGTCGTGGTCGCGGCATCCGGTGCCGGTGACTACCTGGCGGTGCAGCTGACCAGCAAGGCGCACGACGGCGATCGCGACTTCGTGTCGCTCGGCTCCGGGGCGTGGGACGGCGAGGGGCGGCCGAGCTGGGCGCGACTCGACCGGGTCTTCCGAGTGCGCGCGGGCGGCATGCGCCGCGAGGCGGCGTCGCTCGACGCCGAGCGCTACGGCCGCGTGGCTGCCGCGCTCGACGCGCGGTACGGCTGGCGCTGACGCGTTCGCGAACGCGCTCGCGCCGAGTGCCCGTCGGTACTCGGCGGCGCTCGTCTCAGGCGCGTGGCGGTCGGTGCAGCCCGAACGGCGAACCCTGGTCGTCACGGCAGAGGCGGAACTCGCCGAACGTGGCTGCCGTCTCCTCGTCGTCACCGCCGGGGAGGGAATCGATCGTGCCCCCGAGTCGTTCGACGACGGCGACCGCCGCATCGAGGTCCTCGACCCTGAAGAAGACATAGGGCGCGGCGCCCGGGTCGCCGCCGTGGACGCCCGCGGGGACGCCGGCCCCGGAGACGGCGTATCCGTCGCCGCCCGGCCCCGATTCGAACGACCAGCCGAAGAGCTTGCCGTAGAAGCTGCGTGCCGTCATGGCATCCGCAGACCCGAACTCGATGAACGACACTTCGCCTGACATGGTTCCCCCTCGCCTCGACGCGTGGACACGGCACACGGCACACGGTAGTCGGCGGCGGGAGTGGCCACAACGGGTTGACCCCGTGACCGGTGACGTTCCTGGAAACGAAGAAAGCCCCCTGTGGAGAGGGGGCTTTCGTGGGCGATGCCGGGCTCGAACCGACGACCTCTTCCGTGTGAAGGAAGCGCGCTACCAGCTGCGCCAATCGCCCATGTGGGATTCGCGAGTCACACGAGGTGACCGCGGACTCGATACTAGCCGACCGCACGGGGTGAATGCACATCGAGCGAACGCGGGTCGGTCGGAGAGCGCCCGTGGGAGCCCCGAACCCCCTCGACACGCCCGGGATGCGGGGGCGGATTCGGCCCGTGATCAGCGCGAATCCGCTGCCCGACCCCGTCAGTTTGTGAATCGTTCAGGGAATCAGTTAGAGTCTTCATGCACGCAGAAATGCGAGCAACGCGGATGTGGCGCAGTGGTAGCGCATCACCTTGCCAAGGTGAGGGTCGCGAGTTCGAATCTCGTCATCCGCTCTGATCAGGATGGGGCGAAAGCCCCATTCCTGTTCTTTTGGTGGTGAACCCAGACACGGTGGATTGGCCGAGAGGCGAGGCAGCGGCCTGCAAAGCCGTATACACGGGTTCGAATCCCGTATCCACCTCCAAGCTGAGAACTTCCATTCTCGACTTGGGCGATTGGCGCAGCGGTAGCGCGCTTCCCTGACACGGAAGAGGTCACTGGTTCGATCCCAGTATCGCCCACACAGAAGCCCCCGGTTCGCCGGGGGCTTTTTTCGTGCCCGCCGGGCTTCGCCGGCGAACGAAGTACCCGGCCCGGTGGAGCACACCGGGCCGGGCAGACGTCAGCTTCACGTCCCGAAGGTCACCACGGCGACGGCGCCGGCGGTGCGACCACGGGAGGGCGGTCGTCGCACGTGATCGTGTTCGGCAGTTCCCACGGAGCGAGCCAGGGGCCCGTGGTGTTCACTCCGCTCGAGTCGTTCCCGCCGAGGTCGACGATCGAGAATTCGGAACCGGTGGATGGGAAGTTGAACGACCCGCAGTTGTTCACCCCGACGGCGCCCACGTTGCGGGCATCGACGTTCTCGAAGCTCGCAGAGCCCGCCACCCTGGCGCTCAGCACCGACGTGCCGGTGCCGTCGATTCGAGTGTCGGCGAAGTGCACGCCGTCGATCCGGTAGAGATCCTTCACCGGCCAGTCGGCGACGAGCATGATCGCGTTGTAGGTGCTGTCGAGGAAGTGATTGCCCACCACCTGGATGTCGGCTTCGATCGACTGGTCGAGCGCGTAGAGCCAGATGGCTCCGAGTCCGATGTTCCAGTTCAGCTCGTACGTTCCGGCTCGCACGGTGGTGTTGTCGGTGATCCACAGATGACCGGTGAACGCCTCGGCGCCGAAGCGCGAGCCGATGTGGATGCCGCTGCCCTCGCGGATCGGATCCGCGACGAGGTTGTTCGACACGGTGTTGTCGGTGCCGCCGTAGATGGCGATGCCGTTGGCGAGGGTCGGCGTCTGCACGGTGTTGCGATCGAAGGTGTTGCCGCTGTTCCCGGAATTCTCCGACCACATGGCGAGGCCGTCGTCTCCCGTGTTGCGGACGAAGTTGTTCGTCACGGTCGAGTCCGTCACCCCGGTGTGGAAGTTCAGCGCGTCGGCGATCTGGTCGACGATGATGTTGTCCTTCACGGTGAGGCCGTTCATCGGCCCGTCGAACCACATGCCGACCTTCGTGTGCCGGATGTAGAGCCCCTCGATCGTGGAGTCGCTCATCGCGCCGCCGATGCCGTTCACCTGGTCGGTGTCGATGCGCTCGCGCACGTCGCCCTCGATGGCGAAGCCGGAGAGGTGCACGTTGGAGCTGCCGCCTGCCGCGGCATCCTTGCCGTAGAAGCCGACACCGGTGTGCACGGAGCCGTCGGGTGCCGGCTCGGCGAGCGCGACCTCCCGGCCCGTGATCGTCGTGTACCAGCTACCGGCCCCCTCGATCGTGACGTCGTCGACGATGATGTGCCGCTCGACACGGAACGTGCCCGGCGGCACGTAGACGGGCAGGTCGTGCTTCTGTGCGAACGCGATCGCGCGATCGAACGCCTTCGCGGAATCGCGACGACCGAACGGGTCCGCGCCGAACAGCAGTACGTTCGCCGCCTTCACGCGCACGTGCGGCCGCGCGACCTGCTCGGTGTCGATGAGGTCGATCGTCGTCGACGCGGCGTTGGTGCCTGCGGGAGCGGTGAGTCGGATGACGTCGCCCGCGCGGTAGGTCTTGCCGAGATGCATCCGCTGCTCGTCGTAGAAGTGCATCGGACGGAACGGCTTCGCGACCTCGAATCCGTCGCCGGGCACGCAGCCGCACTCGGTGATCCACCAGTCGGGATGCAGGAGGCCGGCGTTCGGGTCGTTCGTGAACGGGTACTGGTTGTACAGCCATGCGTACTCGGAAGTGAGGGTCATGGTGCGCTTGTGGCCGCCGTTGACGGTGATGTCGAGTGGAGCCCGGATGCCGCCGCCGTTCGGTGCGTCGGGGATGCTGTAGCGCACGGTGACGGCATTCGCGGCCGCCGGGAGCGTGAACTCGACGTACTGACCCGGTGCGAGCTGCACCGCACTCCGTCCCGAGGCCTCTGCCGGCAGGGTGTACGCGGCCCGACCCGGCCCGATGACCGTGCCGTTGTGGGTCGCCGACTCCGCCTCCTGTTCGAGGAACGCGACGGATGCTCCTCGACCCTCGACGAGCGCCGGGTCGAGCGCCGCGCGCGTCACGACCGGCGTCGGCGACGTGTTCGGCGCGGCAGTCGCTGCGAGGGGCCCGCCTGCGACCGCGCCGAGCGTCAGCACGCCGGTGAGGATGATCGCGAGGCGTGCGGATCGCGAGGCGCGCCGCAACGGTGGGAAGGGGATCGTGCTGCGCGTCATCGTCGACTCGTCTCCTCGTGGTGGGTGCGCGTCATCGGGCACCGGGGCGGGCGAGGTGCCCGCCGGGTGAGCCGACTGTACGGCGCGGTCGAACCGGGCCACAAGGTCGTGCGAGGGAATGTCGATGAAAAGTCGAGTTCTTGCGGAACGACGCGGAAGCGAGTGAAAGTCCGGTCGCGTCCTGACGCGAACTTTCACGGATCGCGCAAGTCGGGCCGCGAGCCGGGCCGCGACGCCGACCCGGAGCTCACCCGGTCTGCTCGAACACGAGCGGGGGATAGGTGATGCGGGTCGTGTACCAGGCCCACGACTCGCCCGCCGTCTGTTCGATGGCGGCCCAGCCGCCGTATGCGGGCAGGTTCTTCAGGGTGAGGCTCACGGTCTGCTTTCCGTTCACGCTCCTGGGTCCTGCGCCGACGACCGTTCCGGATGCCGCGTAGCCGCTCGCGGTCAGCGTCACCGGGGCGCCGGACTCCACCGAGAAAGTGCAGACGTAGGTGCCCACGCCGGTGATGCCGTAGGCGGCGGGTTCGAAGTGGATGGAGACCGCGGGGTTGCGTGAGGGCGACTCGCGGCGATCGAACCCGGCGTACGGCGTCACGGCATCGGTCTGCATGATCGTCGGGCGGATCAGGGTGAGGTTCGTGCGCCCCTTGCCGACGGTGTGCACGGGGGAGAGGAAGTCGATCGGAGCCCAGAAGATCGGGCCGAGCACGAGTTCGCCGAGCCGGTACTTCTCGGCCCACTGCTCGAGGCGGATGTCCGGCTCGAAGTCGGCGAACTCGACGACACGCTCGTCGAACTCGCTGCGAGAGCCCAGTTCTTTCGATGTCTCATACATGAGCAAAACTCTAGAACGATGAGGCGCGGGCTGTCTCAGGGGCAGCACCGAGGTGCCGAGCGGGCGCGCTCGCGGCGACTACAGTTGAAGGGTTCTGTAGACCGATTTCAAGGAGTGGATCCAGGTGGCCGACGGCTTCGAGCTCTTCACCGACCGTTCCGTTGTCGCAATGCGCGTCAACGGCGAGCTCAAGGACCTCGCCACGACGGTCACGGAGGCCGACGTGGTCGAACCCGTCACGATCGACTCGCCCGACGGACTGAACATCCTGCGCCACTCGGCGGCGCACGTGCTCGCGCAGGCGGTGCAGACGGTGAACCCCGAGGCGAAGCTCGGCATCGGCCCGCCCGTCACCGACGGCTTCTACTACGACTTCGACGTCGCCGAGCCGTTCACTCCCGAAGACCTCAAGGCGCTCGACAAGGAGATGTCCCGGATCATCCGTGCCGGCCAGCGCTTCATGCGCCGGGTCGTCACCGACGACGAGGCGCGCGCGGAGCTCGCGAACGAGCCGTACAAGCTCGAGCTGATCGGCCTCAAGGGTTCGGCGTCGACGGGCGGCGACAACGAGAACGTCGAGGTCGGTGCCGGCGAGCTCACGATCTACGACAACGTCGACCCGAAGACCGGTGAGACCGTCTGGAAGGACCTCTGCCGCGGTCCGCACCTGCCGAACACCCGCATGATCGGCAACGGCTGGTCGCTCACCCGCATCGCCGCGGCCTACTGGCGCGGTTCGGAGAAGAACCCCCAGCTCCAGCGCATCTACGGCACCGCATGGCCGACGAAAGACGAACTGCGCGCGTACCAGCACCGACTCGAAGAGGCCGCGCGTCGCGACCACCGCAAGCTCGGCCGCGACCTCGACCTGTTCAGCTTCCCCGAGGAGATCGGCTCCGGCCTCTCGGTGTGGCACCCGCGCGGCGGCGTCGTCCGCATGGAGATGGAGCAGCACGCGCGTCGTCGTCACATCGAGGGCGGCTACACCTACGTGTACACGCCGCACATCTCGAAGGAGGACCTGTTCCTCACCTCGAACCACCTCGTGACGTACAAAGAGGGAATGTTCCCGCCCATCGTGATGGACGAGGAGCGCGACGCCGAGGGCAATATCACCAAGCAGGGCCAGGACTACTACCTGAAGCCGATGAACTGCCCGATGCACATCCTCATCTACAAGGAGCGCGGTCGCAGCTACCGCGACCTGCCGATGCGGCTGGCAGAGAACGGCACCGTCTATCGCAACGAGCTCTCGGGTGCCCTGCACGGCCTCACCCGCGTGCGCGGCTTCACGCAGGACGACTCGCACCTCTTCGTCACCCCCGACCAGCTCGAGGAGGAGGCGACCAAGGTCATCGAGTTCGTCATCTCGATGCTGCGCGACTTCGGTCTCGACGACTTCGAGCTCGAGCTGTCGATGCGCGATGACGAGAAGGACAAGTGGATCGGCTCCGACGAGTTCTGGGAGTACTCGACGAACGCGCTCCGCAACGTCGCCCGGTCGAGCGGACTGAAGCTGACCGAGATGCCCGGCGAGGCCGCGTTCTACGGGCCGAAGATCGACCTCAAGACCCGTGACGCGATCGGCCGCACCTGGCAGCTCTCGACGGTGCAGGTCGACCCGAACCTGCCCGAGCGCTTCGGACTCGAGTTCACCGACAGCGACGGCCAGAAGAAGCGGCCGATCATGATCCACCGGGCGCTGTTCGGTTCGATCGAGCGGTTCTTCGCGATCCTGCTCGAGCACTACGCGGGCGCGTTCCCGGTATGGCTCGCTCCCGTGCAGGTCGTCGGCATTCCCGTCGCCGATGACTTCGCGCCCTACCTCGGTGCGATCATCGAGCAGCTGAGGGGCGCCGGCGTTCGCGCCGAGCTCGACGTGAGCGACGACCGCATGCAGAAGAAGATCCGCACGCACACCACCCAGAAGGTGCCGATCCAGCTCATTGCCGGCGACAGCGACCGCTCGGCTGAGACGGTCAGCTTCCGCTTCCGCGACGGCACCCAGGAGAATGGCGTCGCGATCGCCGAGGCGGTCGAGCGCATCAAGCAGGTCATCGAGGAGCGTCGCCAGGTCGTCACTCGCGACGACCTGTTCGCATGAGCGCGTACCAGCCCGACGAGTTCGAGGGCGTGCAGACCGATGCCGCGGCCGACCTGGCCGGAGTGCCCGACGCGTTCCAGCGCCTCTGGACGCCGCACCGGCTGGTGTACATCCAGCACGGCCAGCAGCCCGACGAGCACACGTGCCCGTTCTGCCGCGCCCCCGAGATGACCGATGAGCAGTCGCTCATCGTCGCACGCGGAACGCACGCGTACGTGCTGCTGAACCTCTACCCGTACAACAGCGGGCACCTGCTGGTCTGCCCGTACCGCCACGTCGCGACGTACGACGAGGCGACGCCCGAAGAGGTCGCCGAGATCGGCGAGCTCACGCAGATCGCGATGCGCGTCGTCAAGCAGGTGTCGAAGTGCGACGGGTTCAACATCGGCATGAACCAGGGCCGCATCGCGGGCGCGGGCATCGCCGAGCACCTGCACCAGCACATCGTGCCGCGCTGGGCGCTCGACTCGAACTTCTTCCCGATCATCGCCGGCACGAAGGCGCTGCCGCGCCTGCTCGGCGAGGTGCGTCAGGAGATCGCCGAGGCGTGGCCAGTCTGAGCGCTCGTTGCGCTGAGGCCGAGTCCTGAGCGCTCAGCTGCGCTGAGGCGGGCCAGACTCGGGCAGACGGGCTCAGCGCACCTGGCGCACGGTGAACTGCAGGCCGGGGTTCGCGTAGTACTCCTGCGCCTCGACGAGCTGCAGTTCGCGCTCACCCGAGGTGTGCGTGAGCGAGAGCAGGTCGAAGACGCTCGACGTGGCGCGAGCGAGCGCGTCGGCTGCATCGCCCGAGCGCCGGTAGTGCGCGGTGAAGAGCGCTGCGGTCACGTCGCCCGAGCCGTTCGCCTTCATCGGCAGCAGCGGCGTCTGCACGATCCAAGCGCCCGAATCGTCGACGGCGAGCATCTCGATCGTGCCCTCCTCGCGGTCGGGCCGCTCCACGCTCGTCACGAGCACCGTGCGCGGGCCGGTGGCGCGCACCAGGTCGACCGATGCGAGCGTCGACTCGAGCGTGTCGGGCTCGGTCTCGGTGAGGAAGCCGAGCTCGAACTGGTTGGGCGTGATGATGTCGGCCGCCGGCACCACGCGGTCGCGCAGCAGGATCGGGATGGCCGGAGCCACGAAGCATCCGGATTTCGCATTGCCCATGACGGGGTCGCAGGCGTAGACGGCATCGGGGTTCACGGCCTTGACCCGCGCGACCGCATCGAGGATGACGTCGGCGATGCCCTCGCCGCCCTGGTAGCCCGAGAGCACGACGTCGATCTGAGGGAAGACCCCGCGCTCCTCGATGCCCGTGATGACGTCGCGAACGTCGTCGGGGCTGATCATCGGTCCTCGCCACGCGCCGTACCCGGTGTGGTTCGAGAAGTTGACGGTGTAGACCGGCAGCACCTCCACGCCGATGCGCTGCAGGGGGAAGACGGCGGCGGAGTTGCCGACGTGACCGTAGGCGACCGCGGACTGGATCGAGAGAATCTTCACCGATCGATCATCGCACCTCCGGCGGGTGCTCCCGCTCGCGGCGCGAGCGCTTAGCGGCGAACCGCTCGAACGGAGGCGCCGAGATCGGCGGCGAGCTTGCGCAGGTCGGCGTCGTCGAGGTCGTGCACGGTGAGGCGCAGGTGATCGGATGCCTCGGCGCCGAGCGCGAACTCGTCGCCGGGCCTCGCGAGCCAGCCGCGACGCATGAGCTGCTCGGAGACTGCGCGGGCGGGTGCCCCGAGCGGCACCCAGACGTTCAGGCCGTCGCCGGTATGCGTCGGAATGCCCTCGGCGCTGAGGAGCTCGGCGAACGCGGCGTTGCGAGCGGCGTAGTGCTCGCCTGCCGCCCGGATGCCGGCGGTGACCTCGGGGTCGGTCGCGAGCGCGCGCACGAGCCGCTGCAGCAGGTGGCTGACCCACGTCGTGCCGGGCGTCAGGCGCATAGCGAGCCGCTCGGCGGTATCGGGGTCGGAAGCCGTGACGGCGAGGCACATGTCGGGGCCGAGGAACTTCGAGACCGAGCGCACGAGCGCCCAGCGCCGATGCTCGGCGCCGATGAGCGAGTGGTACGGCAGCTGCGAGAGCAACGAGTAGTGGTCGTCCTCGACGACGAGCACGTACGGGTGATCGCGGAGCACCGCGCGCAGTTCGGTAGCCCGTCGCTCGGAGAGGCCCGCCCCGGTCGGGTTCTGGGCTCGGGGCGTGCAGATGACCGCGCGGACGCCCAGTTCGAGTGCAGCGCGGAGGCCCTCGACGGTCATGCCTTCGTCGTCGATCGGCACCGGCACCGGCCGATAGCCTGCGACGCGCACCGTGTGGATGCTCGTGAGGAAGCACGGGTCCTCGAGGGCGACGGCGTCATCGCGGGTGAGCGCCTGGGCGAGCAGTCGCTCGACGGCGTCGCCGGCGCCGCTCGTCACGGTGAGGCGCATCGGGATCTGGGGCGGAAGGTCCGCGCCCATCCACTCCTGCGCCCACCGGGCGAGGTCGGGATCGATGACGGGCTCGCCGTACAGCACCGGGCTCCGGGCGATGCTCGCCAGTGCGTGCGAGGGATCGGGGATGCGGCTGGGATCGGGATTGCCCGTGCCGATGTCGCGGAGGGCGGTGTCGGCGGCGAAGCCCTCCTGTGCGACGGCGGCGCCGCCGGCCACGCGAGTGCCGCCGCGCCCGAGGGTGATCACGACTCCCGCGTTCATCAGCTGCCGGTAGGCGGACACGGCGGTGTTCCGGTTGACGCCGAGATGCTCCGCCAGGGTGCGGACCGGGGGGAGGGCGTCGCCGGGCCGGAGCGCTCCGCGCTCGATGAGCGTGCGCAGGCTGTCGGCGATCTCGGCCGCCGAGCGTCCCTCGATGTCGATGATGTCGAACCGCCCTTCCTCGTGTCTGCGACCATGCTATCTTTTGGCCTAGGACAATAATTCTGTTCGTCTGATCTGATGCGCGACACCGTGTCGTGCACGTCCGAGTCCTGATGCGCGTCGATGTGCGCGCTCGTCCGAGAGGATCCCCCTGTGACCGTATCCGAAACGGGTTCGAGCCGCGTGAAGCGCGGCCTCGCCGAGATGCTGAAGGGCGGCGTCATCATGGACGTCGTCACCCCCGAGCAGGCGCGCATCGCCGAAGACGCCGGCGCCGTCGCCGTCATGGCCCTCGAGCGCGTGCCCGCGGACATCCGCTCCCAGGGCGGCGTCGCCCGCATGAGCGACCCCGACCTCATCGACGCGATCATCGCCGAGGTATCGATCCCCGTCATGGCGAAGGCCCGCATCGGCCACTTCGTCGAGGCGCAGGTGCTGCAGGCCCTCGACGTCGACTACATCGACGAGTCCGAGGTGCTCTCGCCCGCCGACTACGTGAACCACATCGACAAGTGGGCGTTCAACACCCCCTTCGTCTGCGGCGCGACGAACCTCGGTGAGGCCCTCCGTCGCATCAACGAGGGCGCGGCGATGATCCGTTCGAAGGGCGAGGCCGGCACCGGCGACGTTTCGGAGGCGACGAAGCACATCCGCAAGATCTCCTCCGAGATCAACGTGCTGCGCTCGATGACGAAGGACGAGCTCTACGTCGCCGCGAAGGAGCTGCAGGCGCCCTACGAGCTCGTGCTCGAGGTCGCGGAGACCGGCAAGCTCCCGGTCGTGCTCTTCGTCGCCGGCGGCGTCGCCACCCCGGCGGATGCCGCGATGATGATGCAGCTCGGCGCCGACGGCGTGTTCGTCGGCTCGGGCATCTTCAAGTCGGGCAACCCCGAGGCGCGTGCCGCCGCCGTCGTGAAGGCCACCACCTTCTACGACGACCCCTCGGTCGTCGCGCAGGTCTCGCGCGGCCTCGGCGAGGCCATGGTCGGCATCAACGTCGCCGACCTCGCCGCACCGCACCGCCTCGCCGAGCGCGGCTGGTGATCACCAACCTCAGGAGCGGTTCCCTCGACGCGGGGCGGTCGGCTGCGGCCGGCCCCCGCGTCGGGGTGCTCGCCCTCCAGGGGGACTTCCGCGAGCACGCGCACGTGCTCGCCACGCTCGGCGCCGACGTCTCGCTCGTTCGCCGCCCCGAGGAGCTCGACGCGATCGAGGGCCTCGTGATCCCCGGCGGCGAGTCGAGCGTCATGGACAAGCTCGCGCGAACCTTCGGGTTGCAGGCGCCGCTGAAGGCCGCGATCGCCGCGGGTCTTCCCGTCTACGGCACGTGCGCCGGGCTCATCATGCTCGCCGACACGGTGCTCGACGCGATCGCCGGCCAGGAGTCGCTCGGCGGCCTCGACGTCGTCGTGCGCCGCAACGCCTTCGGCTCGCAGAACCAGTCGTTCGAGACCGATCTCGACATCCCGGTGCTCGGCGAGGTGCCGGTGCACGCCGTGTTCATCCGCGGGCCGGTCGTCGAGTCCGTCGGTGACGCCGCGACGCCGCTCGCGACGCTCGACGACGGCCGGGTCGTGGCGGTCGAACAGGGCAACCTCGTCGGCACGAGCTTCCACCCCGAGATCACGGGGGAGCACCGCTTCCACGAGTACTTCCTCGCGAAGGTGCGCACGCGGGCCTGAGTCGTCGCCGCAGTGCGCGGCCTGCCCGTGGCGGCTGCTCCGCGCGGCGAGTATATTCGCATCGTTCGATTGCTCATTCGAGGCGCCGACGACGGATCCCTACTCACGCCATGTGGCGCGGAACAGGGGGCCGACATGGTCACGAAGCTTCCGAGCAGCTCCGATCCGCTGCCTGACGGGCTGCAACCCGGCTGCGACACGACCGATCTCATCCAGGTCCACCGCATCTTCCGGTGGCTCTACAACGAGCTCCCGTCGCTCATCAGGGGCGTGGACGATGGCGATGTCGGCCGGGCGGCCGTCGTCGCCGACTACGCCTACATGGATCTCTTCGCGCTGCACCTGCACCATGAGACGGAGGATCTGGTGCTGTGGGACCGACTCGGGGAGCGGTCGCCCGGTTGCGCGGCGCACGTCGACCAGATGAAGGCGCAGCATGCGCAGGTCGCGGCGGAGCTCGCGGTGGTCGAGCCACTGCTCGACCCGTGGCGCGAACATGCGGATGCCGTCAGCCGAGACCGGCTCGCGGCGGCGGTCGAGCGTCTGCGAGACACCCTGTTCGGCCACCTCGCGCCGGAGGAGGAACACATCGTGCCGGTTGCGGCATCGGTGCTGACCCAGGCCGAGTGGGATGAGATGGGCGAGCACGCTCGGAACGGCATCCAGGCGGCTAGGAAGGAACTGCCGAGGGACATGATGGCGGTGCAGTTCGGCCTCCTGCTCGCGACGGTGGAGCCCGACCAGCGCTCCGAATGGATGAAGGAGAACCTTCCCGCTCCCGTTCGGCTGCTCTACACGCTGCTCCTGAAGCGGAAGTACGAGCGCGCGATGGACGAGCTCTACGACGGGCAGCCCGTTCCGCCCATCCCGTGACGGGAGGTCGTCCTACACTCGGGGACATGACGGCCTACATCGCACTGCTCCGGGGGGTCAACGTCGGCGGAATCACCGTGAGGTCCGCCGATCTACGCGAATTGTTCGAGAGCCTGGGGTTCGGTGGAGTCCGCACGGTCCTCGCGAGCGGCAACGTCGTCTTCGAGAGTTCCGCGAAGGAGTCGCACAGGGCGCTGAAGGCGCGCATCGAGCAGGGGCTCCGCGACCGGTTCGACTACGACGCGTGGATCGTGCTCGTCACCCGCGACGACCTGCAGCGTGCCGTCGACGACTTCCCGTTCGACGCCGAAGACGAACGGCGTCAACCGTGGGTGATCTTCGCCTCCGATCCCGCCGTCATCGACGAGCTCGCGGCGTTCGCCGGCGAGGCCGAACCCGAGGTCGACCCGATCGCGCAGGGGGAGGGGGTCGTCTACTGGAACCCCGTGAAGGGCACGACGGTCGACACGGCGTTCGCGAAGCTGCTCGCGAAGGCCAGGTTCAAGCCGACGACCACGAACCGCAACCTCAGGACACTGCGGAAGATGCTCGGCTGAGCCGAGTCCGGGCCTTCCCGAGCACGCCGGAGTTCAGGGGAGGCACCGAGCGGAAGCGCGGGTCGTCACGGGGGCGGGACGCCGCGGCATCCGCTTCGCTCTCTTCCCATGACCACTCGACTCCCCAGTTCCGGCGCGCCCGCGGCTCCCGACGCGCCCCGGACGACCTGCCGCAGCGATGAGATTGTGCTCATCCACCGCATGTTCCGTCGTCTCTTCGGCGAAGCGCCCGCGCTCGTGCGCGAGGTCGTGCCCGGCGATACGCAGCGGGCGGCCTTCCTCTCGAAGCACCTGCACGGCCTCACGAAGCTGCTGCACGTGCACCATCACGCGGAAGACGACTTCTTCTGGGACCGGATGAGCGAACGAGCCCCGGCGTGCGGGCTCCACGTCGCCCTCATGCGGTCGCAGCACGAGACCGTCTCCGACCAGCTCGACGCGATCGACGTGCTCATCGACGACTGGACGGCGGGTGGTGCCGACGCCGCGGCGGCCGAGCGGCTGGCGACGGCACTCGACGAGGTCGACCGGACCCTCGCCGTGCATCTCGCCGACGAGGAGCGCGAGGCGTTCCCCGTGCTCGACGCCGTGCTCTCCGAGGCGGAGTGGGACGAGATCTCCGCCCACGCGCAGCGCGAGAAGCCGCCGTTGCCGCTGTTCCTGCTGCTGGGGCTCATGATGGAGGCCGTCCCGGAGGCCGAGCGCGCCGCGTGGATGGACCGCGAGCTGCCCGCGCCCATGCGGGTCGCCTACCGGCTGTTCGGCCGTCGTCGGTACGAACGCGCCCTCCGCCGACTGCATCCCGTGCCGCGGAAGAGCGTGGAGGTCGGGCGTCGCTGACCTAGAATGGTGGCGCGCGAGCCGCGACCCGGCCCGCGAGAGGATTCGATTCAGGAGACGCATGTCCGGGCATTCCAAGTGGGCGACGACCAAGCACAAGAAGGCGATCATCGATTCGCGCCGTGCGAAGTCGTTCGCGAAGCTCATCAAGAACATCGAGGTCGCCGCGAAGATGGGCGGCGCCGATCTCTCCGGCAACCCGACCCTGGTCGACGCCGTGCAGAAGGCGAAGAAGACCTCCGTCCCGAACGACAACATCGATCGCGCGATCAAGCGCGGTGCCGGCCTGACCGGTGAGTCGATCGAGTACACGACGATCATGTACGAGGGCTACGGCCCCAATGGTGTGGCGCTGCTCATCGAGTGCCTCACCGACAACAAGAACCGCGCGGCCGCCGAGGTGCGCACGCTCATGTCCCGCAACGGCGGCACCATGGCCGACCCGGGTTCCGTCGCGTACAACTTCGCGCGCAAGGGCGTCATCGTGGTCGCGAAGACCGACGGCCTCAGCGAAGACGACGTGCTCGGCGCGGTGCTCGATGCCGGTGCGGAGGAGGTGACCGACGAGGGCGAGACCTTCGAGGTCATCACCGAGGCATCCGACATGGTCGCCGCACGCACCGCGCTGCAGGAGGCGGGCATCGACTACGACTCCGCGGATGCCGCGTTCGTGCCGTCGCTCAAGGTCGAGATCGACGCCGAGACGGCCCGCAAGGTGTTCCGTCTCATCGACGCGCTCGAAGACAGCGACGACGTGCAGAACATCTACAGCAACTTCGACCTCACCCCCGAGGTGCAGGCCGAGCTCGAAGCGGAGTAGCCGATCGCCGTGCGAGTGCTCGGCATCGACCCCGGCCTCACGCGATGCGGCGTGGGCGTCGTCGATGTCGAGCCGAACCGCACGGCGCGACTCGTCGACGTCGTCGTGCTGCGCTCGCCCGCCGAGCTCGACACCCCGCGCCGGCTCGTGCGCATCGCCGAGGGACTCGAGGCGATCATCGAGGAGCACCGGCCGCAGGCCGTCGCCCTCGAGCGCGTGTTCGCCCGCAGCGACGTCTCGACGATCATGGGCACTGCCCAGATCTCGGGCGTCGCCATGCTGATCGCCGCCCGCCGCGCCCTGCCCGTCGCCCTGCACACGCCGAGCGAGGTCAAGGCCGCGATCACCGGATACGGCCGCGCCGACAAGAAGCAGGTGGGCGCGATGGTCGCGCGCATCCTCGGCCTCGACGAGGTGCCGAAGCCGGCGGATGCCGCGGACGCCCTCGCCCTCGCGATCTGCCATGCCTGGCGCACCGGGGGAGTCGCGGGCGCAGCGGTCCGCGACGGCGCCGACGACGCTGCCGGCGACGCCGCCCTCACGCCGGCGCAGCGCGCGTGGCTCGCCGCGGAGCGCTCCGCCTCCGTGTCGGGGGCGGCCCGTAGGCTGAAGCGGTGATCTCCTCTCTTCGTGGCCGTGTGCTCGCAGCTGCCGGTGGTTCGGTCGTGATCGAGGTCGGCGGGGTGGGGTTCCACGTCAACACGACGCCGGCGCTGGCCCTCTCGATGCGCGAGGGGCACGAGGCATCCGTGCACACGACCCTCGTCGTGCGCGAAGACTCGCTGACCCTCTTCGGCTTCGCCACTCGCGACGAACTCGACGTCTTCGACCTCCTGATCGGGGTCACCGGCGTCGGGCCGAAGTCGGCGCTCGGCGTGCTCTCGGTGCTCTCGCCCGGGCAGATCGCCGAGGCCGTGCAGCGCGACGACGACGCCGTGTTCCGGAAGGTGAGCGGCATCGGCCCGAAGACCGCGAAGCTCATCACCGTCTCGCTGGCCGGCAAGCTCGTCGCACCCGCCGTGTCGACGCCGCACGCACCCGTCGTCGCGGGCGGTGCGGCCGACAGCGTTCTCGCAGCGCTCACGGGCCTCGGCTGGTCGGAGCGGGTCGCAGCAGAGGCCGTCGACGAGACGATCGCCGCGGCGACCGACATCGAGGCGGCATCGGTGCCCACGCTGCTGCGGCTCACACTCGCACGGCTCGGCCCCGCGCAGCAGACGGGGCGGGCGCGATGAGCGACGACCTCGACCTGACCGACCCAGTGCTCGCCGGAGAGGCCGAGCTCGCGTTCGAGGGGGCCCTGCGCCCGAAGAGCCTCGGCGAGTTCGTCGGGCAGACCCGTGTGCGCGGCCAGTTGCAGCTGCTGCTCACCGCGGCGACCCTGCAACAGCGCACGCCCGACCACATCCTGCTCGCGGGCCCGCCCGGGCTCGGCAAGACCACCCTCGCGATGATCGTCGCCCACGAGGGCGGGCGTCCGCTGCGCATGTCGAGCGGTCCGGCCATCCAGCACGCCGGCGACCTCGCGGCCATCCTGAGCTCGCTCGTACCGGGCGAGGTGCTCTTCATCGACGAGATCCACCGCATGGCGCGTTCGGCCGAAGAGATGCTGTACCTCGCCATGGAGGACTTCCGCATCGACATCATGGTCGGCAAGGGAGCCGGGGCGACCTCGGTTCCGCTCGACCTGTCGCCGTTCACCCTCGTCGGAGCGACCACGCGCGCCGGGCTCCTGCCCAACCCGCTGCGCGACCGCTTCGGCTTCACGGCCCACCTCGAGTTCTACGACGAGGCGGAGCTCGAGCAGGTGCTCGAGCGTGCGGGCTCGATGCTCGGTCTCGATGCCGATCGCGAAGCGCTCGCCGAGATCGCCGGGCGCTGCCGCGGCACTCCTCGCATCGCGAACCGGCTGCTCCGCCGGGTGCGCGACTATGCGCTCGTCCACGGCGAACGCGCCGACCTCGCCGCGGTCCGTGCGGCGCTCGAGCTCTACGACGTCGATCCGCTCGGCCTCGACCGCCTCGACCGCGCGGTCATGGAGATGATCCTCACGCGCTTCGGAGGCGGGCCCGTCGGCCTCAACACGCTCGCCGTCTCGGTCGGCGAGGAGGCCGAGACGATCGAGGCCGTCGTCGAGCCGTTCCTCGTGCGCATCGGGCTCATCACCCGCACTCCGAGGGGTCGCATGGCGACTCCCGCGGCATGGCGTCACTTCGGTCTCACGGCGCATGCACCCGATGCGGCAGCGGCGCTTCCGATCGATGACCTATAATCCTTGAAGCTGACCCCTCAGCACCGATGACTTCGTGCGCGCGCCGCACTCCGGAAGGTACTTCTCCTCTCATGACGTTCGATCCGTTCACCATCATCATGCTCGCCGTCCTGGCGGTGCTCATCTTCTTCATGTTCCGCAACTCGCGCAAGCGTCAGGCCGACGCCCGCGAGCTGCAGTCGAAGGTGCAGCCTGGCGCGAAGGTGATGACCAACTTCGGCGTCTTCGGCACCATCCTCTCGATCGATGAAGACGAGAACCAGGTGCTCCTCGAGACCTCGCCCGGCACCGTCCTCACCGTGCACCGTCAGACGGTTGCACGCGTCGTCGAGCCCAAGGCCGACGTCGTCGAGGAGACGGCTGCGCTCGAGGGCGAGCCCGAGTTCGGCGAGCGTCTCGACGCCGAGACCGACGCGGCCTCGACGGACGCGACCGACGAGAAGCCCGACACCAAGAAGTCGGACGACTAAGACTCAACCCGAGGCTGGGCCCGTGCGCTGACGCGCGGGCTCTCTGCAGAGAAAGCGGAACACGTGGCTGCACCATCCAAGCGGTCATCCCGGCCGACCCCCGTGCGCAAGGCATGGAGATCACTCATCTGGCTGGGTGTCATCATCGCGCTGCTGTTCGGCATCAATGCCGCCGGCGTCATCTGGGGCGGCGGGTCGTGGAGCCCGAAGCTCGCGCTCGACCTCGAGGGCGGCACGCAGATCATCCTCGAGCCGAAGGTCGAGACCGGCGCGAGCGTCTCCCAGGAGCAGCTCGACCAGGCCGTGTCGATCATCCGCCAGCGCGTCGACGCCTCGGGCGTCTCCGAGGCCGAGATCAACACCGAGGGCCAGAACGTCGTCGTCCGCATTCCGGGCGAACTCGACGACCAGACCCGGGCGCGCATCCAGCAGTCGGCGAAGCTCGAGCTCCGTGCCGTGCTGCTCGCCGACGCGGCGACCGACACGTCGATCGATCCGAGCGCGAGCCCTGAACCGACCGAGGCTCCCGCCGAAGAGCTCGAGTCGACGCCGACCGCGAAGCCGACCGACGGCAGCGACCCCTCGTGGATCACGCCCGCGCTGCAGCAGCAGTTCGACGACTTCGACTGCGCGGAGATCGACGAGAACTCGGCGAACGTCGCACCGGCCGACGAACCGCTCGTCACCTGCGACGTCAGCCGCACCGCGAAGTACCTGCTCGGCCCGGTCGAGGCGAGCGGCGAGAACATCGTCGACGCCACCAACGGCATGGTGCAGACCCAGACCGGTGCATCGACGGGCCAGTGGGCCGTCAACATCGTCTTCGACGCAGAGGGCACCGAAGACTTCGCCACGGTCAGCACGCGGCTGTACGGCCTGCAGGGCCAGACGCCTCGCGACCAGTTCGCGTTCGTGCTCGACGGTCAGGTGCTGACCGCACCGTCGATGAACGGCGCGATCACCGACGGCAAGCCGCAGATCACCGGCAGCTTCGACCAGGCCTCGTCGAAGGCGCTCGCCGACCAGCTGAAGTTCGGTGCGCTGCCGATCAGCTTCACGGTGCAGTCCTCCGACACGATCTCGCCCACGCTCGGCACCTCGCAGCTCCAGTCCGGCCTCATCGCCGGCCTCATCGGCCTGATCCTCGTGGTGATCTACACGATCTTCCAGTACCGCGCACTCGCGTCGGTCACGATCGCCTCGCTCGTGATCGTGGGCATCATCACCTATCTGATGATCACGATCCTGTCGTGGCGCGAGGGCTACCGCCTGTCGTTGGCCGGCATCGCGGGCCTCATCGTCTCGATCGGCTTCACAGCCGACTCGTTCATCATCTACTTCGAACGCGTTCGAGACGAGCTCCGCGACGGCAGGGCACTCGTCGGCGCGGTCGAGGCGGGGTGGAAGCGCGCCTTCCGCACCGTCCTCGCGTCGAAGGCCACCAACCTGCTCGCGGCCATCGTGCTCTTCGTGCTCGCCGTCGGCAGCGTCAAGGGCTTCGCGTACACGCTCGGACTCACCACGATCATCGACGTCGTCGTGGTCATCCTGTTCACGCACCCGATGCTGCAACTACTCGCGCAGACCCGCTTCTTCTCGAGCGGCAACCGCTGGTCGGGCCTCGACCCGAATGCGCTCGGCGCCGTGTACCGCGGCCGTGCCGAGTTCCGCAAGCCCGTCGGACAGCCGGCGAAGAAGACCGCGGCCAGCGCCAAGGAAGCGCAGCGCCGCCAGACGATCGCCGAACGGAAGGCCGCTGCATCAGTGGGCGCCTCCGATTCGTCCGACGAAGGGAAGGAGTCCTGATGGCGAACCGTCTCACGACCTTCGGCAACGACCTCTACACCGGCAAGCGCTCGTTCAACTTCGTCGGCGGCCGCAAGAAGTGGTACACGATCGCCGGGATCCTGATCCTGCTGTCGATCGTCGTGCCGCTCCTCACCGGCGTCAACTTCAGCATCGAGTTCCGCGGCGGATCCCAGTTCCAGATCGCCGAGGTCGAGAACGCCACCCCTGAGCCCGCGATCGAAGCGGTGCACTCGGTGGTGCCCGACGCCGAGGTCCGGGTCGCGATCGTCGGTGGAACCGGCGTGCGCGTGCAGACCGACCAGCTCGAGCAGGCGGATTCGGAAGAGGTGAGCGGCGCCCTCGCCGAGGCGTACGACGTTCCCGAGTCGGAGGTCACGTCCTCGTTCATCGGCCCCAGCTGGGGAGCGGATGTCACTCGGCAGGCCCTCGTCGGCCTCGTCGCGTTCCTCCTGCTCGCGGGCATCATCATGGCGCTGTACTTCCGCACCTGGAAGATGTCGTTCGCGGCGATCCTCGCCCTGATCGGCGACCTCGTCGTGACCGTGGGCATCTACGCCGCGGTCGGATTCGAGATCAGCCCGGCAGCGACCATCGGTATCCTCACGATCCTCAGCTACTCGCTGTACGACACCGTCGTGGTCTTCGACAAGATCCGTGAGAACACCGCCGAAGACGGCCAGGAGTCTCGGCGCACCTTCGCCGAATCCGTGAACCTCGCGGTGAACCAGACCCTCGTGCGCTCGATCAACACGAGCGTCGTGGCCGCGCTGCCCGTCGCGGCGATCCTCTTCATCGGTGCCGGCGTGCTCGGAGCCGACACGCTCCGCGACATCTCCCTGGCGCTGCTGATCGGTATCCTCGTGGGTACCTGGTCGACGGTGTTCGTCGCTGCGCCGCTCTACTCGCAGCTGCGCGAGGGCGAGCCGGCGATCCACCGCCACGACCAGAAGGTCCTGAAGGAGCGTGAGCGCGCGACCTCCGTTTCGTCGGGAGCCGAGGCGCTGCCCACCGCATGATGTTCGCGGCGGGCGTGAGCCGTGTGGCACGTCGAAGCCTCCGGAGCGGCGATAATTGAGTTCCGGAGGTGAGCGATGACGGAGACGGGTGTCAACTCGACGGCATCGCTGCGCCGTCTGGTGCCCCGCATCTTCTCGAAGGCGCAGCCCTCGGGTGCCGTCGACACGCTCATGCGCACGGTGCGGATGCACCATCCGAAGGCCGATCTCTCCCTCATCGAACGCGCCTACACGGTCGCCGAGCGAGCGCACGAAGGACAGAAGCGCAAGAGCGGTGAGCCGTACATCACCCACCCGATCGCGGTCGCGCAGATCCTCGCGGATCTCGGCATCGGGTCGAAGACGGTCGCGGCGGCGCTGCTGCACGACACCGTCGAAGACACCGCGTACACGCTCGACCAAGTGCGTGCGGACTTCGGCGACGAGATCGCGATGCTCGTCGACGGCGTCACCAAGCTCGACAAGGTCAAGTACGGCGACTCCACGCAGGCGGAGACCGTCCGAAAGATGATCGTGGCGATGTCGAAGGACATCCGAGTACTGATCATCAAGCTCGCCGACCGGTTGCACAATGCGCGCACGTGGGGCTTCGTCCCCGCGGCATCCGCTGCCCGAAAGGCGACCGAGACGCTCGAGATCTATGCGCCGCTCGCGCATCGCCTCGGTATCCAGACGATCAAGTGGGAGCTCGAAGACCTCTCGTTCGCCGTGCTCTACCCGAAGCTCTACGCCGAGATCGAGAGCCTCGTCAAGCAACGCACTCCGCAGCGCGAGGAGTTCGTGCAGAACGTCATCGATCTCATCACCGACGACCTGAAGGCCGCGAAGATCCGCGGCAAGGTCGTCGGGCGCCCCAAGCAGTACTACTCGATCTACCAGAAGATGATCGTGCGGGGCCGCGACTTCGACGAGATCTACGACCTCGTCGGCATCCGGGTGCTCGTGAACTCGGTGCGCGACTGCTACGCGGTGCTCGGCGCGATCCACGCGAGGTGGACTCCGCTGCCGGGCCGCTTCAAGGACTACATCGCAACGCCGAAGTTCAACCTGTACCAGTCGCTGCACACGACCGTCATCGGCCCGAAGGGGCGTGCGGTCGAGATCCAGATCCGCACGCACGACATGCACCAGCGCGCCGAGTACGGCGTCGCCGCGCACTGGAAGTACAAGGAACGCATGGCCGGCGGACGCACCGCCGACAAGTCCGGTCAGAACGAGACCGACATGGCGTGGCTCGCCCACATCTCCGACTGGCAGGCCGAGACCGCCGACCCGGGGGAGTTCCTCGATTCGCTGCGGTTCGAGATCGGCGCCAAAGAGGTCTACGTGTTCACGCCGAAGGGTCGGGTGATCGGCCTGCCTGCTGGCGCGACGCCCGTCGACTTCGCGTACGCCGTGCACACCGAGGTCGGACACCGCACGATGGGTGCGAAGGTCAACGGCCGCCTCGTCCCGCTCGAGAGCGAGCTGTCGAGCGGAGACGTCGTCGAGGTGTTCACCTCGAAGAACCCCGACTCGGGGCCGAGCAAAGACTGGCTCACCTTCGTCAAGAGTCCTCGTGCCCGCAACAAGATCCGTCAGTGGTTCACCAAGGAACGACGCGACGAGGCGATCGAGCAGGGCCGCGACGCGATCGCCCGCGCCATGCGCAAGCAGAACCTGCCGCTGCAGAAGCTCATGAACCAGGAGTCCTTCGCCGAGGTCGCAGCGCAGCTGCGGTACGACGACGTCTCCTCGCTGTACGCCGCCGTCGGCGAAGGCCATGTGTCGACGCAGTCGGTGCTCGAGAAGGTCGTCGCGCTCGTCCGCGACGTCGACGAGGGCGACGAGCCCGATCTGCCGATTCCGGTGCGCTCACGGCCGTTGCCGCGGCACTCGGATTCCGGCGTGCTCGTGCGCGGAGCGCCCGACATCCTCGTGAAGCTCGCCCGATGCTGCACACCGGTGCCGGGCGACGAGATCGTCGGGTTCGTCACGCGCGGTGCCGGCGTCTCGGTGCACCAGGCGAGCTGTCACAACGTGCAGAGCCTCATGCAGGAGCCCGAGCGCATGATCGACGTCGAGTGGGCGCCGAGTTCGAAGAGCGTCTTCCTGGTGCAGATCCAGATCGAGGCGCTCGACCGTGCGGGGCTGCTCTCCGACGTCACGAGGGTGTTGTCGGAGCACCACGTCAACATCCTGTCCGCGAACGTCTCGACCTCCACCGACCGCCTCGCGCTCAGCCGTTTCGTCTTCGAGATGGGCGACACGACGCACCTCGACCGTGTGCTGAACGCGGTACGGCGCATCGACGCCGTCTACGACGTCTACCGCGTCAGCGACGGCTGACGGCCGCCCCTCCGCAGCCCTCTTCGCGGGCGAGCATCGCGCCGACGCGCTCGAGCCGTTCGAGGGCGAGCCCGCGATGCGGCATGCGGTTGGCATCGTCGAACCGCAGTCGCAACCGGGAGACGAGCCGTGGATCGTCGGTGCAGAGCGCCGCGACGATGGACTCGACCTCGTGATCGTCTTCTCCGGGTTCACGGAGCAGGTCGAAGCCCGTGCGCAACGGCGTCGTGCACCGGGCGAACGCGAAGTCGATGATCTCGTCGGGGTCGATCGCGACCTCTCGCACGACGAGGCGGGGCGCGGAGACCACCGCGACCCGCGCTGTGCGGGGCACGCAGAACTGGGCGATCGCCGGGGGAGACGTCAGCGCGCCGTGCACCCACGCGGCCGAGCGTCGCTCGATCACGAGGGCGCGCGGGGCGCGCAGTGCGATGGCGGCCGCGCGCAGTGAGGGCAGATCGGGTTCGTCGACCGGCGCCCATCCGTCGTCGATCGGCATGAGTTCACCGTCGATGCGGGCGGCGCAGAGCTCCGCGAGCGGGAGATCGTCGATGCTGAGCACGTTCGGGAGCTTGGCCATACCCACATGCTGCGGCACGCGTGCCGTTCAGCATGGAGGCAAGCGCGATCTGTGGAGAACGATGCCTCGCATCGGGTGATCGCGGCCGAGACCGCGATCACCACGAGACGGACTCAGCCGCCGACGGCCTTCAGCCAGGCGCGGCGGGCGTCGAGGGCTTCGCGAGCGGATGCCGCGGCCTTCGCGTCGCCGGATGCCTCTGCGGCGGCGAGCTCGGCCTCGAGCTTGTCGATCGCGTCGTGGAGCTGGCCGAGCATGCCCTCCGAGCGCGCCTTCTTCTCGGGGTCCTCGCGCTGCCAGCGCTCCTCCTCGAGCGACTTCACGTGATTCTCGATCTTGCGGAGGCGGTCTTCGACGACCCGCACCTGGTCGCGCGGGACCTTGCCGATCTCGTCCCACTTGCGCTGGATCTTGTTGAGATCGGCGCGGGCCTGCTTCGGATCCTTCGCGGTGAGCAGCGGCTCGGCCTCGGTGAGGAGCGCGAGCTTCTCGTCGAGGTTGGCGCGGTAGCTCTCGTCCTCCTGCGCGTCGATCTCGGCCTTGGCGCCGAAGAGCACGTCGCCTGCGGCCTTGAACTTCGCCCAGAGCGCGTCGTCGAGCTTCTTGCCGGCGCGGCCCGCGAGCTTCCACTCGTCGAGGAGGTGCCGGTAGTCGCCCACCGCATCGGCGCCGCGCGGCGCGAGCGCCTCGGCGCGTTCGATGAGCGCCTGCTTGCGCGACCGCACGTCGCGGTGCGCGGCGTCGAGTTCGGCGAAGAACGCCTTGCGGTGCGTCTCGATGGTCGAGCGGGCGGCGCGGAATCGCTTCCAGAGCTCGTTGGCCTCGTTCTTCGGCAGGCGGGGGCCGTCCTGCTGGTGGCGCTGCCAGCGCGCGAAGAGATCGTCGAGCTCGGCCGTGGCCTGCTTCCACTGGGTCTTCGCGGGGTCGCCGGCCGCGAGGGCCTCGGCGGCCTCGACGATCGCGGTGCGCTCGGCGACGGCCTCGGCGACCGCGGCCTTCGACTCGGCCTGCTGCTGTTCCGTCAGCTCCTTCGTCGTGCCCGAGAGCGCTTCGAGGCGGCGGGCGAGCGACTCGAGGTCGCCGACCGCGTTGGCCGTGGAGACCGAGGACTGGAGGGTGGCGACGGCCTTCGCGACGTCGGCTGCGGGTGCCCCGCGGCGCACGCGCTGCTCGAGCAGGCCCACCTGGCCCGCGAGGTCGGCGTACTTGCGCTCGAAGTAGGCGAGCGCCTCTTCAGCCGAACCGTCGGGGTACTGCCCGACCGCTCGTTCGCCGTCGCTCGTGCGCACGAAGACGGTACCCGTCTCGTCGACGCGGCCCCACGGTTGCTGATCTGAATCGGTCACGGCCTCACCCTGTCGTATGTCGGATGCCGCCCGGAGGCGACGTTGACGGCATCAAGCCTATTGCACCGCCGAGGGGCGGCGCGGGCGGTCACTCGATCGTGAACGCCGTGATGGTGGTCGGCACGGCGGGAGCGCCGTCGCCGGCACCGTCGCTCGTGCCCGCGTCGATGACGCCGGCCCGGAGCGCGTCGAGCCCGCTCGTCACCTTTCCGATCACGGTGTAGCCGCCGGTGTCGCCCGGCAGGGTCGTGTCCTCGTAGACGATGAAGAACTGGCTGCCCTGGCTGTACTGCGACGCAGCACGGGCCATCGCGATCGTTCCCGCGGGGTAGACGCCGTCGGCCGGAGCGTTCTCGACGGGGCCGTAGCTGTAGCCGGGGCCGCCGGTGCCGTCGCCGCTCGGGTCGCCGCACTGCAGCACCCAGATGCCCTCGGTCGTGAGGCGGTGGCAGCTCGTTCCGGTGTAGAAGCCCGACTGGATGAGGCTGATCTCGCTCGAGACGGCCTGCGGAGCCGCTGCGCCGTCGAGTTCGACGCCGAGGGGGATCTCGTTGAGCGTGAGGGTGCCGGTCCAGGTGCGGTCCTCGGCGATGTCGGAGGAGGGCACGTCGCCCTGGTTCTCGCCTTCGGCGGGAGTCGGGGTCGGGGTCGCCGTCTCAGTGGCGACGGGCTCGGCGCCCGGCCCGCTGCTGAAGTAGAAGATCTGCGCGGCCGTCGCGAGGGCGAGCACGACCACGAGTGCGAGCACCGCGATGACGTTGTCGCGGGTGCGTCGGCGCTGTTTCCTGGTGTGGACTTCCTGGCGTGCCTGGTAAGTGCGAAGGCGCGCTCGTTCTTCACGCGTCTGTCGGTCGTTCGATGCCACGCATGCTCCTTCTCGGGACTCCTGCGTGCCGACTCTACGCAAGGCCGGGTGCCCAGACCAATCGCCGCACCGATCCGGTGCCGAGATCCGGTGTCGGACGCCGCGACTACGCTGGAGGACATGGTGGATTCCGGCCCGGGGCTGCGTTCAGGCGCGACCCCGCTCGCGGTGCGCATGCGCCCGACGAGCCTCGACGAGGTGGCCGGCCAACGGCATCTGCTGACGCCCGGCTCGCCGCTCGTCGCCCTCGCCGGTGATCGATCGGGGGAGTCCGGCTCCGTCTCCGTCATCCTCTGGGGGCCGCCCGGCACGGGCAAGACGACGCTCGCCCAGGCGATCGCCCGCTCGTCGGGTCGCAAGTTCGTCGAACTGTCGGCCGTGACCGCCGGCGTGCGCGACGTGCGCCAGGTCATGGAGGAGGCGCGCGCGAGCCGTGACCTCTACGGACTCTCGACCGTGCTCTTCCTCGACGAGATCCACCGTTTCACGAAGGCCCAGCAAGACGCACTCCTGCCGGGCGTCGAGAACGGCTGGGTCATCCTCGTGGCCGCGACGACCGAGAACCCGTCGTTCTCGGTGATCTCCCCGCTCCTGTCGCGCTCGCTCCTGCTGACCCTCGAACTCCTCACCGACGACGACCTCGGAGTGCTCGTCGACCGAGCCGTCTCCGATCCGCGCGGTCTCGCCGGCAGGGTGGCCCTCGATCCCGAGGCGCGGGCGGCGATCATCCGCCTGGCATCGGGCGACGCGCGACGGGCGCTCACGGCGCTCGAGGCCGCAGCGGTGGCCGCGGTGCAGTCGGTTCCCCCGGCCGAGACGACCGACGCAGAGGCCGGCGATGGCGCCGCCGCCGACTCGGCCGCCGACGCGGCAGACGACGACGAGACGGCGACCGATGGCGAGACGGATGCCGCGGCATCCGCTGCGCCCGTGATCACGACCGACATCGTGGCGCGCGCGGTCGACCGCGCGCTGCTCCGCTACGACCGCAACGGCGACGAGCACTACGACGTGATCAGCGCCTTCATCAAGTCGGTGCGGGGCAGCGACGTCGACGCGTCGCTGCACTATCTCGCTCGCATGATCGAGGCGGGCGAAGACCCGAGGTTCATCGCGCGGCGCATCATCGTGCTCGCCTCCGAAGACATCGGTCTCGCCGATCCGAGTGCGCTCGGCGTGGCCGTGGCCGCCGCCGACGCCGTCGCGTTCATCGGCATGCCCGAGGGTCGCATCCCGCTCGCGCAGGCGGTCGTGCACCTGGCGACGGCCCCCAAGTCGAACGCGGCGTACGTGGGCATCGATCGGGCCATCGCCGACGTGCGCGGCGGTAAGGCCGGGCGGGTGCCCAAGCACCTGCGCGACGCGCACTATCCGGGCGCGAAGCGCCTCGGCCACGGCAAGGGCTACAAGTATCCGCACGACGACGACATCGGCGTGGTCGCCCAGGAGTATCTGCCCGATTCGCTCCGAGGCGCCGTCTACTACGAACCGACCGAGCACGGCAACGAGCGCGAGGTCTCGGCGCGACTCGCGAAGCTGCGGCGCATCGTGCGCGGCGGGCGCTGAGCACGACGCGAGCGCGAGGGCGAGCAGCCCGGACGCCTGCGTCGGGGTGTCCCACGCCATCGTGATATCATTTCCGTTGGCCTGAAGCCTGATTCTCGAGCGCGGCTGCGAGAGGGTCACCGGCGAACGGGTGCGATCTGTAGCCGATCCACCCTTGGCGAATCCCTCTGACACAGATTCTCGGCGCACGAACGCGCCGAGTTTTCACTTGAGATTCTTCCGAAAGGACATTCGTGTCGAACCAGTCACGTAGCAAGACCCGCCTCTCCCGTGCGCTCGGCGTCGCCCTCACCCCGAAGGCCGCCCGCTACATGGAGAAGCGTCCGTACGCTCCCGGTGAGCACGGCCGCACCAAGCGCAAGCAGGACAGCGACTACGCCGTTCGTCTGCGCGAGAAGCAGCGCCTGCGCGCCCAGTACGGCATCCGCGAGAAGCAGCTGCGCATCGCCTTCAACGAGGCCCGCCGCACCGACGGCCTGACCGGTGAGAACCTGGTCGAGCTGCTCGAGATGCGTCTCGACGCCATCGTGCTGCGTGCCGGCTTCGCCCGCACCATCTCGCAGGCGCGCCAGTTCGTGGTGCACCGCCACATCCTCGTCGACGGCCAGCTCGTCGACCGCCCCTCCTTCCGCGTGAAGCCGGGCCAGCTCGTGCACGTCAAGGCACGCAGCGAGGGCACCGAGCCGTTCCAGGTCGCCGCTGCCGGCGGTCACGTCGACGTGCTGCCCAAGCTCCCCGCGTACCTCGAGGTCGAGCTCGACAAGCTCCAGGTGAAGCTCGTCCGTCGCCCGAAGCGCGCCGAGGTCCCCGTGACCTGTGACGTGCAGCTGGTCGTCGAGTACTACGCCGCTCGCTGACGCAGAGCAGTTGAGACAGGGGTCGCGGGAATTCCCGCGGCCCCTGTGTCGTACCCGGCGAGCGCCTGCGGTGCGGCCACTAGACTGATGCGAGGCGTGCCGAGCGCACCGCAAGGCGACACATCGATCAGGGAGCAGGAGCACCTCGTGAAGAGCATTCTGTGGTTCACCGTCGGCGTCGCGGCCGGATTCGCGGTCGCGCACCAGGTCAACCAGACCAAGCAGGGGCGAGACTTCTTCTCCGCGGTCGACGCGAAGGCCCGCGCCTTCGGCCACGCGATCGCCGAGGGCTACCACGCGCGTGACGCCGAGCTCCGCGCCGAGCAGGGCGAGGCGCCCGCGGCTCTCTGAGTCCAGGCGAGCGAAGCCCCACGAATGTGAAGGGCCCGGATGACCCGGGCACGACCGAGAACGGAACCATGCAGACTGCCGACATCCGCCAGCGTTGGCTGGACTTCTTCGCCGAGCGCGGCCACACCGTCGTTCCCTCGGCGTCACTCGTCTCCGACGACCCCACGCTGCTCTTCACGGTCGCCGGCATGGTGCCGTTCGTGCCGTACCTGACGGGTCTCGTGCCCGCGCCGTACCCTCGCGCCACGAGCGTGCAGAAGTGCATCCGCACGAACGACATCGAAGAGGTCGGCAAGACCCCGCGCCACGGAACGTTCTTCCAGATGAGCGGCAACTTCTCGTTCGGCGACTACTTCAAAGAGGGCGCCATCTCGATGGCGTGGGAGCTGCTGACCACGCCCGAGGCCGACGGCGGCTACGGCTTCGATCGCAACGACCTCTGGGTCACCGTCTACGAAGACGATGACGAGGCGATCGAGATCTGGAAGAAGGTCGCGGGCCTGCCCGACGAGCGCATCCAGCGACTCGGCAAGGGCCCGAACTACTGGCACACCGGCCAGCCCGGCCCGGCCGGCCCCTGCTCCGAGATCTTCTTCGATCGCGGCCCCGAGTACGGCATCGACGGCGGGCCCGCCACCGACGACGACCGGTACGTCGAGATCTGGAACCTCGTCTTCATGCAGTACCTCATCGATGACGTGAAGTCGAAGACCGACTTCCGCATCGTGAAAGAGCTGCCGAAGAAGAACATCGACACCGGCATGGGCCTCGAACGCGTCGCCTTCATCAAGCAGGGCGTCGACAACATGTACGAGATCGACCAGGTGCGCCCGGTGCTCGACCGCGCAGCAGAGCTCTCGGGGCGCCGCTACGGTGCGAACCACGACGACGACGTGCGCATGCGCGTCATCGCCGACCATGTGCGCTCGGCGCTCATGCTCATGAGCGACGGCGTGAGCCCGTCGAACGAGGGGCGCGGCTACATCCTGCGCCGTCTCCTGCGCCGCAGCATCCGTTCGATGCGCCTGCTGGGCGTCGAGGGCCCGACCTTCCGCGAGCTCTTCGCCGCGTCGCGCGACGCGATGAAGAGCGCGTACCCCGAGGTCGCGACGGACTACGCGCACATCGAGCAGCTCGCCCTCGGCGAGGAGGAGACCTTCCTCCGCACGCTCACGGCGGGCACGTCCATCCTCGACCTCGCGGTCTCCAAGACGAAGGACTCCGGTCGCGGCGAGCTCGCCGGCGACACGGCGTTCCTCCTGCACGACACCTACGGCTTCCCGATCGAGCTCACGCTCGAGATGGCCGACGAGGCGGGCCTCGCCGTCGATCGTGCTGCGTTCGACACGCTCATGACCGAGCAGCGCTCACGTGCGAAGGCCGATGCCAAGTCGAAGAAGAAGGTGCTCGCCGACCTCTCGGTGTATGCCGAGTTCCGCGCCAAGGGCGAGACGATCTTCACGGGCTACACCGAGCTCACGACGGCGTCGAGCGTGCTCGGCCTGCTCGTCGACGGTCGACCCGTGCCGTTCGCGACCGCGGGCCAGACCGCCGAGGTGATCCTCGCGGAGACCTCGCTGTACGCGGAATCCGGTGGCCAGGCGCCCGACCAGGGACGCATCGTCGGCGACGGCTTCGAACTCGAGGTGCTCGACGTGCAGAAGCCCATCAAGGGCCTCATCAGCCACACCGTGAAGGTGACGATGGGCGAGGTCGGCGTCGGAGTGCCGGCGACGACGCTCGTCGACGAGCAGTATCGGCGCGGCGCGACGCAGGCCCACTCGGGCACGCACCTCGTGCACGCGGCGCTCCGCCAGGTGCTCGGCCCGAACGCGCATCAGTCCGGCTCGTTCAACAAGGCGGGCTACCTGCGTCTCGACTACGGCTGGAACTCCGCCCTCTCGGCCGAGACCCGCAGCGAGATCGAGGAGATCTCGAACGCCGCGATCCGCGACAACCTCGAGGTCGTCACGCGCGAGATGCCGCTCGACGAGGCGAAGTCGCTCGGCGCGATGGCCCTCTTCGGCGAGAAGTACGGCGACGTCGTGCGGGTCGTCGACATCGGCGGCCCCTGGTCGCGCGAACTCTGCGCCGGCACGCACGTGTCGACGAGCGCCGAGGTCGGCATGATCAACATCGTGGGGGAGTCCTCGGTCGGCGCGTCCAACCGCCGCGTGGAGTCGCTCGTCGGCCTCGACGCGTTCCGCCGCTTCGCCTCCGAGCGTGCGCTCGTCTCCGAGCTCACGTCGACGCTGAAGACCCGGCCCGAGCAGCTCGTCGACCGTGTCGGCGAACTCGTCACGAGCCTGAAGGCCGCCGAGAAGCGCATCCAGCAGTTCGAGGCCCGCGCACTCAACGACCGCGTGCCGGCACTCGCCGCGAATGCAGTGCGCACCGGCGAGGTGCTGCTCGTCGCGGAATCCGTCGGAACGCTCGGCAGCGGTGACGAACTGCGCGCGCTCGCGCTCTCCGTGCGATCGCAGCTCGGCGACGCGGCATCCGTCGTCGCCCTGACCGCCGAGGTCGGTGGCAAGCCGGTCGCGATCGTCGCGACCTCGCCCGCCGCCCGCGACGCAGGCGCGAACGCCGGTGCACTCGCGAAGACGATGGCGGGGGTGCTCGGCGGCGGCGGTGGCGGCAAGCCCGACCTCGCGCAGGGTGGCGGCAGCGATGTCGCCGCTATTCCGGCCGCGCTCGACGCGGTGCGCTCGGCGCTCCGCGGGTAGTCGCCGTGCGTACCGGGGCGAGGCTCGGGGTCGACGTCGGGCGCGCCCGCATCGGTGTCGCCCGTTGCGACGCCGGCGGCCTGATCGCGACGCCGATCGAGACGGTGGCGCGCGCCGCCGACGGCGACGCCGACGTGGCGCGCATCCTCGACCTCGCGCGCGAGTACGAGGTGATCGAGATCGTCGTGGGCAATCCGCTGTCGCTCTCGGGCGCCTCGACGCCGTCGACCGACGATGCGGTAGCGTTCGCGGAGCGACTGGCGAGCACGGGGATCCCGGTGCGCCTCGTCGATGAACGGCTTTCGACCGTGAGCGCCCAACAGGCGCTTCGCGCGACGGGCAAGTCGACCCGCAAGCAGCGTCCCATCGTGGATCAGGTTGCAGCCGTTATCATTTTGCAACACGCCATCGACGCCGAGCGGGACTTCAACCGCCCGCCCGGCCGGACGATCGAGATCCCCGAAGGGCCATCCCCCCTGTGACCCAGCCCCCACCCGAGCGCAACGAACACGACCGCGCGACCGCCGACTGGCACGCGATGCTCGCCGGCGATGCGCCGGTGCGCGCGCCCAGAGCAGCGGATGCCGCGACGCCGACGCCGCCGGTCGACCCGACGCCGACCGGAGCGGCCGCGCCGCAGTCGCCCTCGGAGGGACGGCCGATGACCCGTCGGGAGGCGCGTGAGGCCGAGCAGCGCCGGGCCGCGGAGATCGAGGCTGCCGCGATCCTCGCCGAGGCCGGCCCGCCGGCGGTGCCGGCCGTGCCCGCGGAGCCGACCCGGCCGGCCGAACCCGCATTGCCGCTCTTCGAATCGATCGTCGCCGACCCGGCGGCACCGGAGCCGGACCCGGCACGGCCGTCGCGCGCCGAGCGGCGGGCCGTCAACACCGACCCGTACGAGCCCGAGAAGCCGAAGCGGCGCGGGGCATGGGGCTGCTTCGTCGGCCTCCTCATCGTCGCCGCGCTCGGTGCCGGTGCGTACTTCTTCCTCCAGGGGCCTATCAACGCCGTCATCGAGCGTTTCACTCCCGCAGCGGACTTCGAAGGTACCGGCACCGGCGAAGTCGTGTTCATGATCCACGACGGCGACGTCGGCTCCGACATCGCGACGAACCTCGTCGACGAGGGCGTCACCGCGTCGTACGACGCCTTCTACGACCTCCTGCTCGAGCAGAGCCCCGAGCCCGAGTTCCACCCGGGCGCCTACCAGCTCGCCGAGGAGATGAGCGCGCAGGCCGCGCTGGACGCGCTGCAGGATCCCGCGAACAAGCTCGAGAACACCTTCGTCATCCCCGAGGGGATGTCGCTGCCCGACGCCCTCGTCGCCATCTCCGAGGGCACCGACGTGCCGCTCGAGAGCCTGCAGGCGGCCGCCGTCGAGCCGCCCGCGAGCTATGGACTGCCCGCGGAGGCCACCACCCTCGAGGGGTTCCTCTTCCCAGCCACGTACACCTTGGAACCGGGCCTCGACGGGCACGCCGTGCTGCAGACCCTCGTGAACCGGCAGTTCGAGGCCCTCGACGCCGCAGGCGTTCCCGCCGACCAGCGCTGGCGCACGATCGTGCTCGCGTCGATCGTGCAGCGCGAGGCCGGGTCGAACCTCGACGACTTCCCGAAGGTCGCGCGGGTCTTCCAGAACCGCCTCGACCAGGGCATCAACCTCGAGTCCGATGCGACGGTCGCCTACGGCACGGGCAATACGCACACCGTGTGGACGACCGATGAGGAGCGCGCCGACGCGTCGAACCTCTACAACACGTACGCCAACCCGGGCCTTCCGGTCGGGCCGATCGGCAACCCGGGGGATGTGGCGATCAACGCCGCCATCCACCCGGCCGAGGGGTCGTGGCTGTTCTTCGTCCCGGTGAACCTGGCGACGGGGGAGACGGTCTTCTCCACCACGGTCGAGGAGCACGAAGCGGCGGTCGCCCGCCTGCAGGAGTGGTGCGCCCTCGACGAGAACGCGGCGTACTGTGAGTGACGTCCGCAGGCTCGCGGTGCTCGGCTCGCCGATCTCGCACTCCAAGAGCCCTGCGTTGCACCGAGCGGCGTACGACCGGCTCGGCCTGTCGTGGCAGTACTCCGCCGTCGAGATGGACGGCGACCGGCTCGGCGAGTTCATGGGCGGCCTGGATGCCGCGTGGCGCGGGCTCTCGCTCACCATGCCCCTGAAGCACGACGTGCTGCCGCTGCTCGACTCGATCGACGACGTGGCCGCGATCACGGGCGCCGCGAACACGGTGCTCTTCGATGCCGGCACCCGGCGCGGATTCAACACCGACGTCGGCGGCATCGTGCGGACGCTCCGCGAGGCCGGCGTGCTCGAGGTGCCGCGCGGCGTGGTGCTCGGCGGCGGCGCGACGGCAGCGTCGGCGCTCGTCGCGATGTCGGAGCTCGGCGCCCGCGAGGTGCGGGTGCTCGTCCGTCGACCGGGGGCGGCCGCGCCGCTCGTCGAGCTCGGGTCCCGCGTCGGTGTGCGCGTCGACGAGGGCGGCCTGGCAGAACTCGCGACGATCGACGGTGCAGAACTCGTCGTCAGCACCGTTCCCGGTGGCACCGACCTCGGCGTCGCGGCATCCGCTGGTCTCGTCGCCTCGGCGGCGCTGCTCGACGTCGCCTACGATCCCTGGCCGACTCCGCTCGCGGCCGGCTGGATCGCGGGTGGCGGCACGGTCGTGCACGGGCTCGGGATGCTGCTGCACCAGGCAGTGCTGCAGGTGCGCGTCTTCGTGAACGGCGACCCGGACGAGCCGCTCGACGACGAAGGCGCGGTGCTCGACGTCATGCGCGCTGCGGTCGCCTGAACTCCGGCCGTCGCCGTCGCCGTCGCCGTCGCTGTCGCCGTCATGCGACGTGCGCGTCCCCGAGCCTGTGGAAGGATGCGGACGCGCTCACTGGCACTGCTGATGTGCGGGCGTCGCCGTCATGCGACGTGCGCGTCCCCGAGCCTGTGGAAGGATAGGAACATGCTCCGTTGGCTCACTGCCGGAGAGTCGCACGGCCCTGAGCTCGTCGCGATCCTCGAGGGTCTTCCCGCCGGTATCCCCGTTTCGCTCGACGATATTCGCGCCGACCTCGCGCGCCGCAAACTCGGCTACGGCCGGGGTGCGCGCATGAAGTTCGAGCAGGACGAACTCGCGATCTCGGGCGGTGTGCGCCACGGCCTGAGCCTCGGCAGCCCCGTCGCGCTGCGCATCGGCAATACCGAGTGGCCGAAGTGGCAAGAGGTGATGAGCCCCGAGCCCATCGACCCGGCCAAGCTCGGTCGCGGCCGCGGTGCCGCGCTGACCCGCCCGCGACCGGGTCACGCCGACCTCGTCGGCATGCAGAAGTACGGCTTCGACGAGGCCCGCCCGGTGCTCGAGCGCGCGAGTGCGCGTGAGACCGCTGCGCGTGTCGCGCTCGGGGCGGTCGCACGGTCGTTCCTCGCCGAGCTCGGCATCCGGCTCGTCGCCCACACGCTCGCGATCGGTCCCGTCCGGGTGCCCGATGGTCGCCCGCTGCCGACGCCCGACGACGTCGAGCTGCTCGATGCCGATCCGCTGCGGTGCTTCGACCCCGAGACCTCCGCCGCGATGGTGGCAGAGGTCGACCTCGCGCACAAGGAGGGCGACACGCTCGGCGGCGTCGTCGAGGTGCTCGCCTACGGCGTGCCGCCCGGACTCGGGTCCCACGTGCACTGGGACCGGCGTCTCGATGCGCAGCTCGCGGCCGCCCTCATGGGCATCCAGGCGATCAAGGGCGTCGAGGTGGGCGACGGCTTCGAGACGACCCGCCGCCGCGGCTCGGCCGCACACGACGAACTGCACGTCGACGGCGGGCGCATCGCGCGCGCGAGCGATCGTGCCGGTGGCACCGAGGGCGGCATGTCCACGGGCACCGTGTTGCGCGTGCGCGCCGGCATGAAGCCCATCGCGACCGTGCCGCACGCATTGCCGACGGTCGACGTGGCCACCGGCGAGGCCGCGGCTGCGCACCACCAACGCTCGGATGTCGTCGCGGTTCCCGCGGCGGGCGTCGTGGCCGAGGCGATGGTGGCGCTCACCCTCGCGAACGCCGTGCTCGAGAAGTTCGGCGGCGACTCGGTCGACGAGACGCGGCGCAACCTCCAGTCGTACCTCGAGGCGATCCCCGACACGCTCCGCACGGCGGGCACCGCCGCGGCAGATCGTGTCTGACACCCCGCGACTCGCCCTGCCGATCGTGCTCGTCGGCCCCATGGGCGCGGGCAAGTCCCGGGTCGGGCAGCGGCTCGCGGCATCCGTCGGCGCCCCGTTCGTCGACACCGACCTGCGCATCGTCGAGCGCTACGGACCCATCGAGGAGATCTTCGAGCGCGAGGGCGAGGAGTACTTCCGCATCGTCGAACGCGAGATCGTCGACGAGGCATTGCGCGAAGAGGCCGTGATCTCGCTCGGCGGCGGTGCCGTGCTGCACGACGACACCCGCGACGACCTCGCCGGCCTGCCCGTCGTCTGGCTGCAGGTCTCCGCGTCGGCGGTGGCACCGCGACTCACGGGCGGCAACCGCCCGCTGCTCGCCGACGGCGGCATCGAGCGCTGGAGCGCCATCCTCGAGGCACGGCGCCCCCTGTACGAGTCGGTCGCCGACTTCAGCATCGACACCTCGCGCCGCTCGGTCGCGCGGATCGTCGACGACATCACCGGGCACTTCGGAGGAACACGATGACCGCAGACGAGACCCGCACGAGCATCCGCGTCGGCGGCGAATCGGGCTACGACGTCGTCGTGGGCCGCGGCGTGCTCGCCGAGCTCGGCGAGGCGATCGGGTCCGAGGCGACCAAGGTGCTCATCGTGCACCCCGCGACGCTCGGCGCGCGTGCAGCGGAGCTGCGCGAGGCGCTCTCCGATCGCTACCAGGTGCTGCTCGCCGAGGTGCCCGACGCCGAGGCCGGAAAGCGCGTCGAGGTCGCCGCGTTCTGCTGGCAGGTGCTCGGACAGGCCGACTTCACGCGCACCGACGCGATCGTCGGATTCGGCGGGGGAGCGATCACCGATCTCGCGGGCTTCGTCGCCGCGACGTGGCTCCGCGGCGTGAAGGTCGTGCAGGTACCGACGACGGTGCTCGGCATGGTCGACGCGGCCGTCGGCGGCAAGACCGGCATCAACACCAACGAGGGCAAGAACCTCGTCGGCGTCTTCCACGCGCCCGCCCGGGTGATCTGCGACCTCGACACGCTCGACACCTTGCCGAAGAACGAGATCCTCGCGGGCTTCGCCGAGATCGTCAAGGCGGGCTTCATCCGCTACCCCGAGATCCTCGACATCATCGAGGCCGACCCCGAGGCCGCGACCGACCCGTCGACGCCGCAGTTCCGCCGAGTGGTCGAGCTCGCGATCCGGATGAAGGCCGACGTGGTCTCCGAGGACTTCACCGAGCAGGGGCTCCGCGAGATCCTGAACTACGGACACACGCTCGGCCACGCGGTCGAGCACGCCGAGCGGTATCAGTGGCGTCACGGCGCTGCGGTCGCCGTGGGCATGGCGTTCGCGGCCGAGCTCGGCCGCCTCTCGGGCCGCCTCCCCGACGAGGTCGCCGACCGGCACAAGCGCGTGCTCGACCTGCTGAGCCTGCCGACGTCGTACCCCGCCGGCCGGTGGAACACGCTCCTCGCGACGATGCAGCGCGACAAGAAGGCCCGGGCCGGCCAGTTGCGCTTCATCGTGCTCGACGACCTGGCGAAGCCGACGGTCATGCTCGCGCCCGACCCGTCGCTGCTCTTCGCCGCCTACCAGGAGATCGCATCCTGAGCGATCAGGGCGACGGATGCCTCGGCGCTAGGCTTCTGGCATGACGACGATCCTCGTGCTCAACGGCCCGAACCTCGGCCGGCTCGGCACCCGCGAACCCGAGGTCTACGGCAGCGAGAGCCTCGCCGACATCCGCGACTCGATCGCCGGCTCGGTGCCGGCCGATGTCGAGATCGACCTGCGCCAGAGCGACGACGAGGCCGAGCTGATCGGCTGGATCCACGAGGCCGTCGATCGCAAGCTGCCGGTCGTGCTGAATCCCGCGGCGTTCACCCACTACAGCTACGCGCTGCGCGACGCGGCCGCCCAGCTCAAGCAGGCGGGCGTTCCGCTCGTCGAGGTGCACCTCTCGAACCCGCACACTCGCGAGACCTTCCGCCACACGAGCGTGATCTCGGGCGTCGCGACCGGCGTGATCGCCGGCTTCGGCAGCGATTCGTACCGCATGGCGGTCGAGTGGGTGCTGCGTCACGCCTGAGTTCGGCGTTCACGACGCGGCATCCGAGTGCATTGGCGCAGTCTCGACGTGTATTGGCGCAGTCTCGACGTGTATTGGCGCAGTCTCGACCGAGCGACTAAACTCGACCGACTGAACTTCTGCGGCCGATTCCGGCCGAGCCTCTTCGCAACTGAACGGAACACACACGCATGGCAAGCACCGCTGACATCAAGAACGGCGTCGTCCTCTCCATCGACGGTCAGCTCTGGAGCGTCATCGAGTTCCAGCACGTCAAGCCCGGCAAGGGCGGTGCGTTCGTGCGCACCAAGCTGAAGAACGTCGTGTCGGGCAAGACCGTCGACCGCACCTACAACGCGGGCGCGAAGATCGAGATCGAGAACGTCGACCGCCGCGACTTCACGTACCTCTACAGCGATGGCGACGGCTACGTCTTCATGGACCAGACCGACTTCGACCAGCTCACGGTGCCCGGCACCGTCGTCGGCGACGCCGCGAACTTCATGCTCGAGAACCAGTCGGTGACCGTCGCGCTGAACAACGGCAACCCGCTCTACGTCGAACTGCCCGCGTCGGTCGTGCTCGAGATCACCTACACCGAGCCGGGCCTGCAGGGCGACCGCTCGACCGGCGGCACGAAGCCCGCGACCGTCGAGACCGGCTACGAGATCCAGGTGCCGCTCTTCCTCGAGACCGGCACGAAGGTCAAGGTCGACACCCGCACGGGCGACTACCTCGGCCGCGTGAACGACTAGTGAGCGCTCGTACCAAGGCGCGCAAGCGCGCGCTCGACCTGCTGTACTCGGCCGACATGCGACAGGTTCCGGTCGAACAGATGCTCGTCGTCGAGGCCGAGAAGGCCGCGAGTGAGCCCGAGCGCGCGGCATCGTGGCTCTACGCACGCGAGATCGTCGACGGCATCGTCGACAACCGCGCCGAGATCGACGAGCTCATCGAGACGCACTCGCACGGCTGGACCCTCGAGCGCATGCCCGCGGTCGACCGCGCGATCCTGCGCATCGGCGTCTGGGAGATCATCCACAACGACGCCGTGCCCGACCCGGTCGCGATCTCCGAGGCCGTGGAAGCGGCCACGGTGCTCTCGACCGACGACTCGGCCGGCTTCGTGAACGGCCTGCTCGCGGCGATCTCGCACTCGAAGGCCTGAGGCCGGCGTTCCGCGCCTGCCGCGACCGCTCACCGGCGGGCGAGCAACGCCATCGTGTGCTCGACCACTTCGCGCGGTCCGTCGTGGGCCGACAGTGATCTCGCAAGACGCTGCGCATTCGCCCGGTACGAGCCGTCGGCGGTGATCCGCCGCCAGGCGTCGAGGATCGCGCGTGGACGTGGGCGCCCGGTGCGCAGGTTCACGCCGGCACCGGCCCACGCCACGCGTGCCGCGATCTCGGGCTTGTCGACGTCGCCGCCGGCGACGATGAGCGGAATGCCGTGCGCGAGGGCGGCGAGCACTCCGCCCCAGCCGCCGTTCGTGACCATGGCGTCGAGGCGGGGCAGCAGCGAGTCGTACGGGACGAACCCCGCCACGCGGGCGTTCGGCGGCGCGGGGAACGGCAGCTCCGCGACATCCGCCCGCCCGGTCGAGGCGACGAGCAGCACCCGCTGCCGCCCGAGGGCCGCGAACGACGGCTCGATGAGGTCGTGGGGATCGACGTTCAGGGTGCCCTGGGTGACGTGCAGGATCGGGTCGGTGCAGGACTCGACGTCGGGCCACCACGACGGGAGCGCGGCGCTGTTCGCGGGCTGCCTGGTGAGCTCGCCGACGAACACGACCTGCGTCGCGAGGTCCGAGCGCGGGTATTCGAGCTCGGCGACGCCCGAGGCGCAGACGAGCTCGCGCGAGATGAAGGCCTCTTCCAGGGCGAGCTCGTCGGGCGGCAGGCCGGCTCGGGTGCGCTCCTCGGCGTACGCACGCTGGATCCCACGCGCCGCCACGCGCGTCACTCCTCGAAGGACGCGGTCGCGCAGCCGCCCTGCGAACCCCTTGGCCGGTTGGAGCCCGAGTATCGGCGGTGGCAGGTCGCGGCTCGGGATGGTCAGCGGCACGATGCTGACCGTCACCCACGGCGTGCAGGTCAGCTCGGACGCGAGATGCGCACCGATGCTCAGCCCATCGGCGACGATGACATCCCAGGGGCGCTCGGCGTACGCGCGCGTGAGATCGGCGGCCTGGTCGGCGCCGGTTCGCACGAAGAGCTGCTCGACGTTCGTGAGCATCTGCCGTGGGCCCTTCCTGCCCCGCAGCGCGGGAAAGGTGGCCGGCAGGTCGTGCTCGTCGAAGTCGGGTGCCTGCTGCCACCGGATGACGCTCGCTCCGAGTTCCTCGAAGCGTGCAGCGTGCGCCGCGCCCGTGTAGACGCGAACACCGTGCCCGGCCGCCAGGAAGGCCTCGGCGACGGCCGCCAGCGGTGCCACATGGCCGTGGAACGGCATCACCGCGATCATGACCTCGACCATGGTCCATTGCAGCACGTGCGGACCGCGCTCCGTGACCCGCACTCGGGGGGTTCGGCGGGCGTGACCCTGAGAGCGCGTTCGGTGGAAGCACCGAGCGCGGTTCAGCGGCACTCCCGACGACGCGGGGCCGGCGCGGCGATGTGATGAGTGTGCCGCCGATTCCGGCCGGCATCTCCCACGTTGCTCTCGGAAGGAGCACCATGTCCAGCACCACCATCGGCACCGGTCGCGTCGCGACCGGGTCCGGGCTCGACTCGATCCTCGACCGCGCGAACGCCGCACAGGCGGTCGTCCAGCGCTTCCTCGCTCGCGCAGGAGTCCCCGCCCTCCGAGTCTCGCTCGGCCTCGTCTTCCTCGTCTTCGGCGTGCTGAAGTTCTTCCCCGGCATGAGCCCGGTGGAGGGCCTCGTGAGCCGCACCTGGAACGCGCTGTCGTTCGGTGTGGTCGACGGCTACGCCGCGCTCGCGCTGACCGCGACGCTCGAGGTGTTCGTCGGCATCACCCTCGCGACCGGTCTGCTGCTCCGCATCGGCCTGCTCGCCCTCGCGGTGACGTTCGTCGGCGTGTTCTCGCCGCTCGTGTTCTTCGCCGGCGAGCTCTTCACCGCTGCCGGTCCCACGCTCACTGCGCAGTACATCCTGAAGGACGTCGTGCTCGTGGCCGCGGCCATGGTGATCGCGGCGAAGGCGTTCAGTCGACCGATCCGGTGACCTCGTGCGTTCGGCCCGTCTCGCCGACGACCCCCTCCGCTCGCGGCAGGGGGTCGTTCGCGTCCTCGGCCCGCGGCGCCCACGCGGCGAGCACGGCACCTTCGAGCGCCAGTCCGACGAGACTGCCGTGCGGCCAGTACGTGAGCAGCACCGTCGAGCCGACGAGGACGGGCAGCGTCGCGGCGAGGAGCCATCGCTCCCACCCGGGGATGCCGACGCCACGTGGCGCGGCGGCCGCCGTGACGATCGCCCAGACGCCGATCGCCAGGAGCACGAACAGTTCGCCGCCCCAGATCCCGTGCAGGGGGGCCTCGGTCGGGTGGTTCAGGTATGACAGCGCGGTGACGACGCCGCCGGCGAGCACGAGCCAGCCCAGCACGCGCCCGCTCCACCCGAGCGCCGCGAGCGCCGGCCCGGTGGCTATCCAGACGAGCACGAACGAAGCGGATGCCGCGGCCCCGAACACGAGGTAGAGATCGTGCAGGCCGGCCGCGTGCAACGACGACCTGATGCCGTCGTAGACCGGCAGCTCGTCGAGCGCACCGAGCCAGGCGGGGATGTACACGCCCGACCAGACGGCCTGCTGCGGCGGGAGCAGGAAGAACGCCCAGACCGCGGCGAGGAGCGCGCACGCGACCGCCCACGGGCGGGACGGGTGTGCACGCATGGCGGAACGCTACCGGCCGCCGCCATCGCTCCGGCAGCCCCCGGTCGCGGGACACGATAGGCTTGATCGACGTTGACAACCTTTAAGGCCGTCCTGTGAGGCGGAGAAGGGAGTCGTTTGATGGCACGTGCCGTGCTCAGTCAAGCTGACATCTCGCGGGCGCTGACCCGCATTTCGCACGAGATCCTCGAATCCAATCGCGGGAGTTCCGATCTCGTCATCCTCGGCATCCCGACCAGGGGCGTGATCCTCGCCCGTCGCATCGCCGAGACCATCGCCCGCATCGAACCCGATGCCGCACCGCCGCAGGCGGGAGCGCTCGACGTCACGATGTACCGCGACGACCTCACTCGCACCCGCACGCGCACACCGCAGCCGACGGAGCTGCCGCCCGGCGGCATCGACGGCAAGACCGTCGTGCTCGTCGACGACGTGCTGTACTCGGGTCGCACGATCCGGGCCGCGTTCGACGCGCTGAGCGATCTCGGCCGCGCCCGCGCCGTTCGTCTCGCGGTGCTCGTCGACCGCGGTCACCGCGAGTTCCCGATCCGGGCGGACTTCGTCGGGAAGAACCTGCCGAGCTCGGCACGTGAGCGCATCAACGTGCGCCTGATGGAGATCGACGGCGACGACGCCGTCGCGATCGACGACGGCGCCGCGACCGAGGGCGGCGAGGCCTGATGCGCCACCTGCTGAGCACGCGCGAACTCTCCCGCGAGCAGGCGATCGAACTCCTCGACATCGCGGAGGACATGGCCGCGGTGCAGGAGCGCGAGGTCAAGAAGCTGCCGACGCTCCGCGGCAAGACGGTCGTGAACCTCTTCTTCGAGGACTCCACCCGCACCCGCATCTCGTTCGAGGCGGCCGCCAAGCGCCTCTCGGCCGACGTCATCAACTTCAGCGCCAAGGGGTCGAGCGTCTCGAAGGGCGAGAGCCTGAAGGATACGGCGCAGACCCTGCAGGCGATGGGGGCCGACGGCGTCGTGATCCGTCACCACGCCTCGGGTGCGCCGTACACGCTCGCGACGAGCGGATGGATCGACGCCGGCGTCGTCAACGCCGGCGACGGCACGCACGAGCACCCCACGCAGGCGCTGCTCGACGCCTTCACGATGCGCCGGCGCCTGCACGGCGCGGCGTCCAGGGGTCGCGACCTCGACGGCGTGCACGTCGTCATCGTCGGCGACGTGCTGCACTCCCGGGTCGCGCGATCGAATGTCTGGCTGCTCGCGACCCTCGGCGCGGAGGTCGAACTCGTCGCCCCGCCGACGCTCGTGCCGGTCGACACCAGCTCATGGCCGGCGCGCGTCGGCTACGACCTCGACGCCGCGCTCCGCGGCACCCCCGATGTCGTCATGATGCTGCGCATCCAGGCCGAGCGCATGCACGCCGCGTTCTTCCCGAACAGCCGCGAGTACGCGCGCACCTGGGGTCTCGACGATGCCAGGTTCGACGCGCTGCCCCCCAGTACGATGGTGATGCACCCCGGCCCGATGAATCGCGGGCTCGAGATCGCCGCCCGCGCAGCCGACTCCCAGCAGTCGACGGTGCGCGAGCAGGTTGCGAACGGAGTTTCAGTGAGAATGGCCGCCCTCTATCTGTTGATGTCCGGCGAACGGGGGGACGCCTGATGGGCGAGCGCTTCCTGATCACCGGCGCCACCCTCCCGGGCGGCGACCGGGCCGACATCCTGCTCGACGGCGGCATCATCGCCGGCGTCGGCAGCATCGCGGATGCCGCGGGCGCGACGGTCGTCGACGCCGACGGGCTCATCGCCCTCCCGGGACTCGTCGACCTGCACACGCACCTCCGCGAGCCCGGCTACGAGCAGAGCGAGACCGTGCTGACCGGCACGCAGGCCGCGGCCGCCGGCGGCTTCACGGCGGTGTTCGCCATGGCGAACACGTTCCCCGTCGCCGACACGGCGGGCGTCGTCGAGCAGGAGGCGAGCCTCGGGCGCGCCGCGGGCTACGCGACGGTGCAGCCGATCGGCGCCGTCACCGTCGGACTCAAGGGCGAACAGCTCGCAGAGCTCGGCGCCATGGCCCGGTCGAGGGCGAACGTGCGGGTCTTCTCCGACGACGGCTTCTGCGTCTCCGACCCGTTGCTCATGCGCCGCGCGCTCGAGTACGTCAAGGCCTTCGACGGCGTCATCGCCCAGCACGCGCAGGAGCCCCGGCTCACCGAAGGCGCGCAGATGAACGAGGGCGCCCTCTCGGGCGAACTCGGCCTGACCGGCTGGCCGGCCGTCGCCGAGGAGTCGATCATCGCCCGCGACGTGCTGCTCGCCGAGCACGTGGGCTCGCGCCTGCACGTGTGCCACGTCTCCACGGCCGGATCCGTCGAGGTGATCCGCTGGGCGAAGGCCCGCGGCATCGACGTGACCGCCGAGGTGACGCCGCACCACCTGCTCCTCACCGAAGACCTCATCGCCGGCTACGACCCCCGGTTCAAGGTCAACCCGCCGCTCCGCCGTGCCGAAGACGTCGAGGCGCTGCGCGCCGCCCTCGCCGACGGCACGATCGACATCGTCGCCACCGACCACGCTCCGCACCCGGTCGAGGCGAAGGAGAGCGAGTGGCAGGCCGCCGCGAACGGCATGGTCGGACTCGAGTCGGCCCTCGCCGTCGTGCACGCCGCCGTCGTCGAGACGGGCTTCCTGAACTGGGCGGATGTCGCGCGCGTGATGTCGTCGACTCCCGCCCGCATCGGCCGGTTGACGGGGCAGGGCGAGTCGATCGCCGTCGGCGCCGCTCCCGAGCTGACGCTCTACGACCCCGCGGCTTCGGCCGAGTTCGACCTCGACCGGCTCGCCGGCCGCAGCACGAACTCGCCCTACCTCGGTCGTCGCCTGCCCGGGCGGGTCGTCGCGACGTTCCACGGCGGCTACCCGACCTTCATCGACGGTGCGGTGCGCCCGCACGACGAGGTCGCCCGCAACGCGGCATCCGCTCAGGGGGTCGCACGTGGATAAGGTGATCGGCACCGTCGTCGCCGTCGCGATCGTGGCACTCGTCGGCTGGCTGATGTACCGCTCGTGGAAGCGACGAACCGCGCGCGACGAGTCGCTCGGGTCGTACCCGCTGCCCGCCGAGCACGGCGCGCCGGTGATCGATGCCGAGGTGCTCTACGTCGCGACCACCCCGCTCGGCGAGCCGCTCGAACGACTCGCGGTGCACGGGCTCGCCTTCCGCGGCTCGGGCCATGTCGAGGTGCTTCCCGAGGGCGTTCTCCTCCGCATCGCGGGGGAGTCGCTGACCTTCATCCCGGCCGACCGCCTCGTCGGCGCGCAGCTCGCGAGCTACGCCATCGACCGAGGCGTCGAGCCCGAGGGCCTCGTCGCCCTCACCTGGATCGCCCAGGAGCGGGGAACGGTCGAACGCACCGAACCCAGAGTCGACAGCTACGTGCGAGCCCGGTACCCGGGCGACCCGGCCAGGATCATCCAGGCGGTCAACGACATCGCCGCAGCGCCGGCCGCGCCGCGATCGGAACAGGACATCACCGCAGCGCCATCCGCGCCGCGGTCGGAACAGGACATCGCCGCAGCGCCATCCGCGCCGCGGTCGGAGCAAGACATCGCCGCAGCGCCAGTCGCGCCGCGGCCAGAGCAGGAGAGTGAGGCCTCGAATGACTGAGACCCCCGCCGGCACGAGCGAATCCGCCGTGCTCGTCCTCGAAGACGGACGCCGTTACGAAGGTCGCGCGTACGGTGCGCGCGGCCGCACCCTCGGCGAGGCCGTCTTCGCCACCGGCATGACCGGCTACCAGGAGACCCTGACCGACCCGTCGTACGCCGGTCAGATCGTCATGATGACCGCGCCGCACATCGGCAACACGGGCATGAACGACGAGGACATGGAATCGGCCCGCATCTGGGTCGCCGGCTTCATCGTGCGCGACCCCTCGCGAGTCGTCTCGAACTTCCGCTCGCAGCGGAGCCTCGACGACGACCTCGCGGACTCGGGCGTCGTCGGCATCAGCGGCATCGACACCCGAGCGCTCACGCGGCACCTCCGCTCGGCGGGCGCCATGCGCGCCGGCATTTTCTCCGGTGACGACGCGCTCCTCACGCCGGGCGAGCAGCTCGACCTCGTGCAGGGCGGCGCCGCGATGGCCGGCGCGAACCTGTCGAGTGCGGTCTCGACGGCCGAGCCCTACACGCTCCCGGCAGAGGGCGAACGCGTCGGATCCGTCGCAGTCCTCGACCTCGGCGTGAAGACCTCGACGCTGAAGTACCTCGCCGAGCGCGGCTTCGACGTGCACGTCGTGCCGCAGTCGATCACGGCCGAAGAGGTGCTCGCCCTCGAGCCCGACGCACTGTTCTTCTCGAACGGGCCCGGCGACCCCGCGGCATCCGACCGCCATGTCGAACTGCTGCGCACGACGCTCCGCGAGGGGCTGCCGTACTTCGGCATCTGCTTCGGCAACCAGCTGCTCGGACGCGCACTCGGCTTCGGCACCTACAAGCTGCCCTTCGGCCACCGCGGCATCAACCAGCCGGTGCTCGACAAGGCCACCGGGCGCGTCGAGATCACGGCGCACAACCACGGCTTCGCCGTGGACGCCCCCATCGACCGCGTGAGCGACTCGACCGAGGGCTTCGGGCGCGTCGAGGTCAGCCACTACGGCCTCAACGACAACGTCGTCGAGGGGCTCAACTGCCTCGACATCCCCGCGTTCAGCGTGCAGTACCACCCCGAGTCGGCGGCCGGCCCGCACGATGCGAACTACCTCTTCGACCGATTCCGCGACATGGTGATCGCGAACACGTCGACGAGCACCGCGACCGAAGGAAGCAACGAGTAATGCCCAAGCGCGACGACATCAACAGCGTCCTCGTCATCGGATCCGGTCCGATCGTCATCGGACAGGCCGCCGAGTTCGACTACTCGGGAACCCAGGCGTGCCGCGTGCTCCGCGAGGAGGGCGTGCGGGTCATCCTCGTGAACCCGAACCCCGCGACGATCATGACCGACCCCGACTTCGCCGACGCGACGTACATCGAGCCGATCACGCCCGAGATCATCGAGTCGATCATCATCAAGGAGAAGCCCGACGCGGTGCTCCCGACGCTCGGCGGCCAGACGGCGCTGAACGCCGCGATCGCGCTGCACGACGCGGGCATCCTCGAGAAGCACGGCGTCGAGCTCATCGGCGCGAAGGTCGACGCCATCCGCAAGGGCGAAGACCGCCAGCTCTTCAAGGAGATCGCGATCGCGTGCGGCGCCGAGGTCGCCGACAGCCGCATCGCCCACACGATGGAAGAGGCGCTGACCGCGGCCGACGAGCTCGGCTACCCGGTCGTCGTGCGACCCTCGTTCACGATGGGCGGTCTGGGTTCGGGGTTCGCCTACGACGAGGCAGACCTGCGGCGCATCGCCGGCGCCGGCCTCCACGACTCGCCGACGACCGAGGTGCTCCTCGAGGAGTCGATCCTCGGCTGGAAGGAGTACGAGCTCGAGCTCATGCGCGACACGCACGACAACACCGTCGTCATCTGCTCGATCGAGAACGTCGACCCGGTCGGCGTGCACACCGGCGACTCGATCACCGTCGCGCCCGCCCTCACGCTGACCGACCGCGAGTACCAGAAGCTGCGCGACATCGGCATCGACATCATCCGCGCAGTCGGTGTGGAGACCGGCGGCTGCAACATCCAGTACGCGGTGAACCCGGTCGACGGTCGCATCATCGTCATCGAGATGAACCCGCGCGTCTCCCGCTCGAGCGCGCTCGCCTCGAAGGCCACCGGCTTCCCGATCGCGAAGATCGCCGCGAAGCTCGCCATCGGCTACCGCCTCGACGAGATCCCGAACGACATCACGAGGGTTACCCCGGCTTCGTTCGAACCGACGCTCGACTATGTCGTCGTCAAGGTGCCCCGGTTCGCGTTCGAGAAGTTCCCCGCCGCCGACCCCACCCTCACGACCACCATGAAGTCGGTCGGCGAGGCCATGGCGATCGGCCGCAACTACGCGACCGCGCTGCAGAAGGCGCTCCGCTCGCTCGAGAAGCGCGGCTCCTCGTTCCACTGGGGCGAAGAGGACCGTTCGATCGAGGAGCTCCTCGAGGTCGCATCCGTGCCGACCGACGGCCGCATCGTGGTCGTGCAGCAGGCGCTCCGCAAGGGCGCGTCGATCGAGCAGCTCTTCGAGGCGACGAAGATCGACCCGTGGTTCCTCGACCAGATCGTGCTCATCAACGAGGTCGCCGAGACCATCGCCTCCGCCGAGAACCTCGACACCGAGCTCCTGCTGCTCGCGAAGAACCACGGATTCTCCGACGCGCAGATCGGCCAGCTCCGCGGCTTCGGCGAGGCCGACGCCCGCGAGGTGCGCCACATCCTCGGCATCCGCCCGGTCTACAAGACCGTCGACACGTGCGCGGGGGAGTTCCCCGCGCTCACGCCGTACCACTACTCGAGCTACGACGTCGAGACCGAGGTGGAGCCGAGCGATCGCCGCAAGGTCGTCATCCTCGGCTCGGGCCCGAACCGCATCGGACAGGGCGTCGAGTTCGACTACTCGTGCGTGCACGCCTCGTTCGCGCTCTCCGCAGCGGGCTTCGAGACGATCATGATCAACTGCAACCCCGAGACGGTCTCGACCGACTACGACACGAGCGACCGGCTCTACTTCGAGCCGCTGACGCTCGAGGACGTGCTCGAGGTCATCCACGCCGAGTCGCAGTCGGGTGAGCTCGTCGGCGTCGTCGTGCAGCTCGGCGGGCAGACGGCGCTCGGCCTCGCCAAGGGCCTCGAGGCCGCGGGCATCCCGATCCTCGGCACCACCCCCGAGGCGATCGACCTCGCCGAAGAGCGCGGTCTGTTCTCCGGCATCCTCGACGCCGCAGGCCTCCTCGCCCCGAAGAACGGCACCGCGACCGACCTCGCGGGCGCCGTGCACGTCGCGGAGGGCATCGGCTACCCGGTGCTCGTGCGCCCGAGCTACGTGCTCGGCGGCCGCGGCATGGAGATCGTCTACGACTCGCCGTCGCTGGCCGACTACTTCGCACGCATCGAGGGCCAGGGCATCGTCGGCCCGACGCATCCGCTGCTCGTCGACCGCTTCCTCGACGACGCGATCGAGATCGACGTCGACGCGCTGTACGACGGCACCGACCTCTACGTCGGCGGGGTCATGGAGCACATCGAGGAGGCCGGCATCCACTCCGGTGACTCGAGCTGCACCCTGCCGCCCGTGACCCTCGGCCGTGCCGAGGTCGATCGGGTCCGCGAGGCGACTCGTGCCATCGCCGAGGGCATCGGCGTACGCGGCCTCCTCAACGTGCAGTTCGCGATCGGCGCCGGCGTGCTCTACGTGCTCGAGGCCAACCCGCGCGCGAGCCGCACCGTGCCCTTCGTCTCGAAGGCGCTCGGCATCCCGCTCGCGAAGGCCGCATCGCGCATCATGGTCGGCGCGACCGTCGCCGAGCTCATCGAGGAGGGCATGCTGCCCGCCTCCGACGGATCGCGCGTGCCGTTCGACGCGCCCGTCGCCGTCAAGGAGGCCGTGCTGCCGTTCCACCGCTTCCGCACCCGCGAGGGCATCATGGTCGACTCCGTGCTCGGCCCCGAGATGCGCTCGACCGGCGAGGTCATGGGCATCGACAAGGACTTCCCGACCGCGTTCGCGAAGAGCCAGCTCGCGGCCTACGGCGGCATGCCCACCTCGGGCACGGTGTTCGTCTCGGTCTCCGACCGCGACAAGCGCGCGATCATCCTCCCGGTGCTCCGCCTCCAGCAGCTCGGCTACGACATCGCCGCGACCGAGGGCACCGCAGAGGTGCTGCGCCGCAACGGCATCCGCGCCCAGGAGGTGCTGAAGTTCAGCGAGAAGACGAGCGCCGACGCGGCATCCGTGGTCGAGCTCATCCACCGCGGTGAGGTCGACGTCGTCGTGAACACCCCGAGCGGGCGTTCGTCGCGCGCCGACGGCTACGAGATCCGCGCAGCGGCGGTTGCCGCCGACATCCCGCTCTTCACGACCATCGCCGAGCTCTCGGCGGCCGTGGCGTCGCTCGACGTGCAGCGCGAGGGCTTCGAGGTCACGAGCCTGCAGGAGTACCGGCTCCGCCGGGAGGCCACCGCATGAGCGAGGTCACTCCCTTCGGCGACCGGCTCGAAGCCGTCTTCGCCGCATACGGCAGGCTCTGCGTCGGTATCGACCCGCACGCGACGCTCCTCGACCAGTGGGGCCTTCCCGACTCGGCCGAGGGCCTCCGCGAGTTCGGCCTGCGCACGGTCGACGCCGCCGCAGGGCGCGTGGGCATCGTGAAGCCGCAGGTGGCGTTCTTCGAGCGCCACGGCGCCGCAGGATATGCGGCGCTCGAACGAGTGCTCGCCGAGGCCCGCGACGCCGGACTGCTCGTGATCGCCGACGTGAAGCGCGGCGACATCGGCACGAGCGTCGAGGCCTACGGCCAGGCCTGGCTGACGCCGGGATCGACCCTCGAGGCCGATGCGATGACGATCAGCGCCTATCAGGGTCTCGGCTCGATCGCCGGTGTGCTCGAGGCCGCCGAGCGAGCGGGCAAGGGCGCCTTCGTGCTGGCCGCGACCTCGAACCCCGAGGCCGCCGCGATCCAGCGCTCCGTGCTGCAGCAGTCGAGCCGTGCCGGCTCCACGGTCGCCCAGGCCATCACGAGCGGGGTCATCGCCTGGAACCAGGGGCGATCGGATGCCGCGGACCGGGCGCTCGGCTCGGTCGGTGTCGTGCTCGGCGCGACCATCGACCTGCGCGGCTCCGGCATCGAGCTCGACATCGATCCGCCGCGGCCGGGCCTGCCGGTGCTGGCACCCGGGTTCGGCCATCAGGGCGCCGAGCTGCGCGACCTCAGGGCGATCTTCGGATCGCTCGCCGCCGGCGTCATCGTGAGCGAGTCGCGATCGATCCTCGGTGCGGGGCCCGACGGCCTCGTCGAGGCGATCACGCGCCGTGTCGGCGAGGTAGGAGCGACGAGTGTCTGAGCAGACGACCGTCTCCGGAGCCACGCGTCCATCGCCGCCCGACGTCGATCGCGTCGCCGCGTCCCGGGCCGCCGTGGCGGCGCGCCGCGCTCGCGCGACCGTGAAGTCCGCGATCGCTGCCGGTTCGCGGAGCCCGCTCGACGTGCTGCGCGAGGCCTTCGAATCGCCTGAGGGCGTCGAAGGGCGCCTGCGCGTCACCGAGTTCCTCACCTCGATCCCCGCGATCGGGCAGACGAAGTCCGCGCGCATCATGGAGGAGCTCGAGATCTCGCCGTCGAAGCGACTCGGCGGCCTCGGCCGCCTGCAGCGTCGTCGTCTCCGCGAGTTCCTCGCGGACTGGGTCGCCGCGCATGGCGGCACGGGCGACCGCCTCGTCGTGCTCGCCGGGCCGACCGCCGTGGGCAAGGGCACCGTCGCCGAGTACATCCGGCGCCACCACCCCGATGTGCGACTCTCGGTGTCGGCGACGACGCGCCAGCCGCGGCCCGGGGAGGTCGAGGGTGAGAGCTACTTCTTCGTCGATGACGCCGAGTTCGATCGCATGGTCGAGGCCGGCGAGCTGCTCGAGTGGGCGACCGTGCACAACGCGTCGCGCTACGGCACGCCGCGCAAGGCGGTCGAGGAGGCCATCGCCGCGGGCAACAGCGTGCTGCTCGAGATCGACATCCAGGGTGCGCGGTCGGTTCGCCGAGCCGCGCCCGAGGCGACGCTCGTCTTCCTGCTGCCGCCGAGCTGGGACGAACTCGTGCGCCGACTCGTCGGCCGCGGCACCGAGAGCCCGGCCGAGCAGCAGCGCCGACTCGAGACCGCGAAGGTCGAACTGGCCGCCGTCGAGGAGTTCGATCACCAGGTCGTGAACCACGACGTCGCCGAAGCGGCGCAAGAGGTCGTAGACTTGATGAGATCTCGCAAGGGTCGGCGTTGAGCTGCCCTCGACACGAATTTCCGCGCGCTGCGGGTGCGCACCCACGATCTAAGGAGTCATTCCATGGCTGAGAAGCTGTCCGGCATCATCGATCCGCCCATCGACGACCTGCTCTCGAAGGTCGACTCGAAGTACCAGCTGGTCATCTTCGCGTCCAAGCGCGCACGCCAGATCAACGACTACTACGCCGACCTGCACGAGGGAAGCCTCTTCGACAACGTCGGTCCGCTCGTGGACTCCTCGATCGACGACAAGCCGCTGTCGGTCGCGATGCACGAGATCAACGAAGACAAGCTCCGGCTCCGCCCGATCGCCGAGTGATCCGGAGGGCCGGATGACTCGGCTCAACATCGTCGTCGGCATCACCGGCGGCATCGCCGCATACAAGGCCGTCGGCGTCGTGCGCGCGCTCGTGCTCGCCGGCCACGACGTGCACGTCGTGCCGACCGAGGGCGCGCTGCGCTTCGTCGGCCGGCCCACGCTCGAGGCGATCTCGCGCAACCCGGTGCACACCGAGCTGTACGAGGGCGTCGCCGAGGTGCGGCACGTGGCCATCGGCCAGGCGGCCGACCTGATCGTCATCGCCCCGGCGACCGCGAACTCGATCGCGAAGCTCGCGACGGGCCTCGCCGACGACCTCCTCGGCAACACCCTGCTCGCGAGCGAGGCGCCCGTCGTCGTCGCACCGGCCATGCACACCGAGATGTGGCGGCACCCGGCCACCCAGGCGAACATCGAGACGCTCCGTTCGCGGGGCGTCACGATCGTGGGCCCCGCCGTCGGGCAGCTCACGGGTGCCGACAGCGGCCCCGGCCGCATGGAGGAGCCCGACGAGATCGTGCGGGCAGCGCTCGAACGCGTGCTCGGCGACGGCACTGCCGCCGAGGCATCCGTTCATCGCGGTGACCTTGCGGGCCGCCGCGTCGTGGTCAGCGCAGGCGGCACTCGCGAACCCCTCGATCCCGTGCGCTTCCTCGGCAACCGCTCGAGCGGCAAGCAGGGCATCGCGATCGCCGAGGCCGCTCGCGAGCGAGGCGCGCAGGTCACCCTCGTCGCCGCGAACCTCGAGGTCGCCGAGCCCGAGGGCTGCGACATCCGACGCGTCTCGACCGCGCTCGAGCTGCAGACGGCGATGACCGAGGCCGCGAAGGACGCCGACGTCGTCGTGATGGCCGCGGCCGTCGCCGACTACCGTCCCGCGAGCGTGAGCGAAGGCAAGATCAAGAAGGACGGGAGCGACGACGGGCTGACGCTCGAACTCGTGCGCAACCCCGACATCCTCGCGGGCCTCGGGCATGCGCCGCATCCGGGCACGCTGCTCGTCGGCTTCGCCGCCGAGACCGAGCCCGACGACGACCGCCTCATCGCACTCGGCCGCGCCAAGCGCGAGGCGAAGGGCGCCGACCTGCTCGTCGTCAATCGGGTCGGCTGGAACGAGGGCTTCGCGAGCGATGAGAATCGGGTCGTCGTGATCGGCCGAAGCGGTGACGTCGTCACACGAGCACACGGAACGAAACAGTCGGTGGCGCATGACATCCTCGATGTGGTGGTCACGGAAGTGACCGCAGCCACCACCGCGACGACCTCGAAGGAACACGAGCCCACCACATGACCGCACTCCGCCGCTTCACGTCCGAGTCCGTCACCGAGGGACACCCCGACAAGCTCTGCGACCAGATCTCCGACTCGATCCTCGATGCGCTCCTGCGTGAAGACCCGCACAGCCGGGTCGCCGTCGAGACCCTCGTGACGACCGGGCTCGTGCACGTGGCGGGCGAGGTCACGACGAGCGGCTACGTCGAGATTCCGGCGATCGTGCGCGAGCGGGTCACCTCGATCGGCTACGACTCGTCCGACGCGTGGTTCGACGGGCGCTCGTGCGGTGTCTCGGTCTCGATCGGCGGCCAGTCGCCCGACATCGCCCAGGGCGTCGACCACGCCTTCGAGGCGCGCGAGCGATCGAGCGAAGATGCGCTCGACATGCAGGGCGCCGGCGACCAGGGCATCATGTTCGGCTACGCCACGCGCGAGACCCCCGAACTCATGCCGGTGCCGATCTGGCTCGCACACCGTCTCGCCGAGCGACTCTCGGCCGTGCGCAAGAACGGCGACCTCGACTACCTCCGCCCCGACGGCAAGACCCAGGTCACGATCGGCTACGACGGCCAGGTGCCGAAGACCGTCGAGACCGTCGTGCTTTCGACGCAGCACACGCTCGCCGTGTCGACGGAGCAGCTCCGTGCAGAGGTCGAGGAGCTCGTGATCCGACCGGTGCTCGACACCGTCGAGCTTGCCCGCCCAGACCTCGACGTGCTCATCAACCCGACCGGCCGGTTCGAGATCGGCGGCCCGCAGGGCGACGCCGGCCTCACCGGCCGCAAGATCATCATCGACACGTACGGCGGCGCGAGCCGGCACGGTGGCGGCGCGTTCAGCGGCAAGGACCCGTCGAAGGTCGACCGCTCAGCTGCGTACGCGATGCGCTGGGTCGCGAAGAACGCCGTCGCGGCGGGCCTCGCCGACCGCCTCGAGCTGCAGGTGGCCTACGCCATCGGCAAGGCGGCTCCCGTCGGTCTCTACGTGGAGACCTTCGGCACCGGCGCGCTTCCCGACGAGCAGATCACGGCGGCGATCCGCGAGGTGTTCGACCTGCGACCCGCCGCCATCATCCGCGACCTCGATCTGCTGCGGCCGATCTACGCCCAGACCGCGAGCTACGGCCACTTCGGCCGGGAGCTGCCCGACTTCACGTGGGAGCGCCTCGACCGCGTCGACGACCTCCGCTCCGCTGCCGGGCTCTGACGTGGCAGGCGGCTCCGTCGCCCGGGTGCTCGTCGACTCGCCGCTGCCGCAACTCGATCAGCTGTTCGACTACGCCGTGCCCGAACGGCTGCGCGACGCCGCCGTCGCCGGCGTGCGTGTGCGCGTGCCGCTGCGGTCGGGCGGGCGCATCGCCAACGGATGGCTCGTCGAGATCGCGTCGTCGAGCGAGTTCGAGGGGCGCCTCAGCGAACTCGAAGACGTCGTCTCCGGGGTGCCGCTGCTGACTCCCGAGGTGTGGGCGCTCGCTCGTGCCGCCGCCGATCGCGCGGCCGGCAACGCCGGCGACATCCTCCGTGTCGCGATTCCGAGCCGCTACGTGCGCGCCGAACGGGCGTGGCGGGCGGCCGAGCCCGATCCGGGTGACCTCCCCGGGCCCGCCGCAGCCATTCCCGGGTACGAGCCGGGTCGCATCGAGTCGGGCATCGACACGGGCGAGCGGATGGCGCTTGCCGCCGATCCCCGTCCGGTGCTGCTCTCCTCGGGCGAATGGGTCGGCGCGTGGGCCGCGACGCTCGCGGCTGCTGCTGCGCACACTCTCGCGGCCGACCGCTCGAGCCTCATCATCGTTCCCGACTACCGCGATCAGGAGCAGTTGCAGGCGGCCCTCGCCGATCGCGTCGACCCGCGACGGGTGCTCCGCACCGATGCCCGGCAGACGGGCGGCGAGCGGTTCCGTGCGTTCCTCGACGCCACGGGCGCCGACGCGCGCGTCGTCATCGGCAATCGCTCGACCGTGTACGCGCCGGCGTCGCGCCTCGGTCTCATCGCGATCTGGGACGACGGAGACTCGCTGCAGAACGAGCAACTCGCTCCGGGCGTGCACCCGCGCGATGCCGCGCTCATCCGGCAGGAGCAGTCCGGCGCCGCCCTGCTCTTCCTCGGGCACAGCCGAAGCGTCGAGGTCGAACGACTCGTCGAGATCGGATGGGTGCACGACGTGCCGGCGGTCAGGCACGTGCGGCCCAAGGTCATCCCGACCGAGCAGCAGGCATCGCCGGAGCCCGGCTCCGCACGCATCCCGTCGAGCGCCTGGCGCGCTGCGCAGCAGGCGATCCTCGAGGGACCGGTGCTCGTGCAGGTGGCGCGTCCGGGACACGCGCCGATGCTCACGTGCGATCGCTGCCGTGAACCGGCGCGGTGCGCGGCCTGCGGCGGCGCCCTGGTCGTTCCGCGCAGCGGCGGCGATCCGCGATGCGTGCTGTGCGGCACGAGCGCGAGCACATGGCGGTGCCCGGTGTGCGAGGGCACGAAGCTCCGAGCAGCGACGGTCGGGGCGAGCCGTACGGCCGAAGAACTCGGCCGCGCGTTCCCGAAGGCCCGTGTCATCCTCTCCGACGGCGAACGGCCGGTGCTGAAGGTCGGTGCCGAGCCGGCCCTCGTCGTCGCGACCCGCGGAGCCGAACCCATCGCCGAAGGCGGCTACCGAGCCGTGCTCCTCCTCGACGGCGAGCGGATGCTGCTGCGCGAGTCCCTTCGCGTGGCCGAGGACTGCCTGCGATGGTGGGCCAACGCCGCGGCCCTCGCGGCACCCGGCTCGCCGGTCTACCTCGTCGGGGTCGCGGGCGCGCTCGCGCAGTCGCTGACGTCGTGGCGGCTCTCCGAATGGGCGAGCGGCGAACTCGCGAGTCGCCGAGCGCTCCGGTTCCCGCCGGCGGTGCGCGTGGCGAGCGTGACGGCGGCGCCCGCGCTGGTCGCGAGAGCGCTCGATGCGGCCCGCGATGCCGCCCAGGGCGTCGACTCGCTCGGCCCCGTGCCGGCCGACGAGGGACTCGAACGCGGCATCGTGCGGTTCGACTACGCCGCCGGAGGCGCTGTCGCCAAGGCGCTGCGTGCCGAGATGATCCGCGTCGCGACCGAGCGCCGCCGCCCGGTCGCCGGGCAGCCGCCGAAGCGCCCCGCGGTGCTCCGCGTGCGCTTCGACGACCCCGAGGTCCCGTAGCCGTTCATTCGGGGGTCAGGATCGTCGTCGCCAGCGCCGGACGCGCTATCGTGGTGTCCGCTTCGCGGTTCTCCACCGAACCGCGGCTGTCGTCACTCGGCTTTGAGGAGCACGCAATGGGTTCGTCGAGCACGGAGTTCACGGGTACGACGACCGAGATTCCCGGATTGCTCGTGTTCGATGTGACCCGCGTCGAGGATGCTCGAGGGTGGTTCCAGGAGAAGTTCCATCGCGAGAAACTCGTCGAAGCAGGGCTTCCTGCGGAGTTCGATGTGGTGCAGACCAGCGTCGTATTCAACGAGCAGGGATCGACTCGAGGTTTCCACGCCGAGCCCTGGGACAAGTACGTTTCGATCATCGACGGCACGGCCTTCGCAGCGTACGTGGACCTTCGAGAAGGTGAGACGTTCGGGACGGTCGTCACGACCGAACTGCGCCCTGACAATGCCGTGTTCGTTCCCGCCGGCGTCGCGAACTCGTATCAGTGCTTGAGCGCGTTGCACTATCTCTACAGCGTGAATCGGCATTGGACGCCGGACGCGTACGAGCGGTACACCTTCGTGAACCTGGCGGATCCGGTGCTCGCTGTGAAGTGGCCGATCCCGCTCAGTGACGCGATCCTCTCGGACAAGGACGAGCTCCATCCGCTCCTGCGCGATGTCGAACCGATGTCAGTGCGGTCCGAGGTCCCGTAGCGGCGCTCACGTCGGCGACAATGGAGTGTGCAGAAGCTCCGCATCGTCTTCGCCGGCACTCCTGCCGTCGCCGTCCCGTCGCTCGACCGTCTCGCGACGAGCGGCCATGATCTCGTCGGCGTCGTCACGCGGAAGCCGGCTCCGCTCGGTCGCAAGCGCGTGCTGACGCCGTCACCCGTCGCGGAGGCCGCGGCCCGGCTCGGCGTGCCGCTCATCGAGGCGAACCGGCTCGATGCCGACGCAACGGCCCGTATCGGCGCGCTCGAGCCCGATCTCGGCGTCATCGTCGCCTACGGCGGCCTCGTGCGCGAGCCGCTGCTCTCGACGCCGGTGCACGGATGGATCAACCTGCACTTCTCGCTGCTGCCAGCGTGGCGCGGGGCCGCTCCGGTGCAGCACTCGCTCATCGCGGGCGACGCCGTCGCAGGCGCGTCCGTGTTCCAGCTCGTGCCCGAGCTCGACGCCGGTGACGTGTACGCGGAGCTGCGGCATCCGCTGCAGGGCGACGAGACGGCCGGCGCGCTGCTCGACGAACTCGCCGTCTCGGGCGGCGCGCTCCTCGCCGAGGTGGTCGAGGCGATCGCCGACGGCTCGGCGCGTGCCGTGCCGCAGACCGGAGCGCCGAGCCTCGCCCCGAAGCTGTCGATCGACGACGCCCGTCTCGATTGGTCGAGGCCCGCGGATGAGGTGCGCGCCCGGTTCCGCGGCGTCACGCCCGAGCCCGGCGCGTGGACGACGATCGACGAGCAGCGGGTCAAGCTCCTCGACCTCGGGGCGCCGGCCGACGGCGACGCGGTGGCGGCCGGCCCCCCGCTCGCCCCTGGCGAGCTCGGATTCTCGGCACGTCGCGTGCTCATCGGCACCGGCACGACCCCGCTCGAGCTGCGCCGGGTGCAACCGGCCGGCAAACCGGCGATGGACGCCGGCGACTGGTGGCGCGGCTCCGGCCGCACCACGGCGGTGGCACGATGAGCGGCGGTCGCGTCGGAAACAGCGGCGGTCAGCGTCGCGGTGGCGGGGGAGCCTCCGCTCGCCCGGCTTCCGCGCGCATCGCTCCCGCGCGCATCGTCGCCGTCGAGGTGCTCGAGGCCGTGCGCGCCGACGAGGCCTACGCGAACCTCCTGCTACCCACTCGAATCCGCCGTGCCGGCCTCGACCGAGCGGATGCCGCCTTCGCGACCGAGCTCACCTACGGCACGCTCCGCATGCAGGGCTTCTACGACCGGGTGATCGAGCTCGCGGCGAACCGTCCGGCGTCGGCGATCGACCCCGCGGTGCTCGACGTGCTCCGGCTGGGCGCGCACCAGCTCCTGGCGACGCGGGTCGCCACGCATGCGGCGGTCAACGAGCAGGTCGAGCTCGCCCGTCGCGTCGCCCCCAAGGCCGCGGGGTTCGCGAACGCCGTGCTCCGCACGATCTCCCGTACCTCTCCCGAAGAGTGGCGCGAACGCGTCGCCGAGGGGGCGCGCGGTGAAGACGCTCGCCTCGCCGCCGTCACGAGCCACCCCGAGTGGATCGTGCGAGCGCTCCGGACCGCCCTCGAGCACGAGGGCCGGGCCGATGAGCTCGAACAGCTCCTCGACGCCGACAACGCCTCGCCGCGCGTCAACCTCGCCGTGCTGCCGGGTCTCGACGTCGACACCGACGGCATCGAGGGCCTCGAGCCCGATCGGTTCTCGCCGATCGGCGCGGTCGCCGCCGACCCGATCGCAGCGGCCGAAAGCTCGGGCGGGCGCATCCGCGTGCAGGACGAAGGCTCCCAGCTCGCCGCACTCGCGCTCAGCCGCGCCGAGCCGGTGCGGCCGGGGGAGCGCTGGCTCGACCTCTGCGCAGGCCCCGGCGGCAAGACCGCGGTGCTCGCGGCCGAGGCGCTCGCGGGCGGTGCGCTGCTCGCGGCGAACGAGACGGTTCCCGCTCGCGCCGAACTCGTGCGCAACGCGATCACCGGCGTGCCGCTCGACGTCGAGGTGCACGTCGGCGACGGCCGGCAGCTCGACCTCGAGGCGCTCGGCGCACCGGGAGGCTTCGACCGCATCCTGCTCGACGCGCCGTGCACGGGGCTCGGCGCACTGCGTCGTCGCCCCGAGGCGCGGTGGCGGAAGGCCCCGTCGGATGTCGCTGAGCTCACGAAGCTCCAGGGGCAGTTGTTCGACAGCGCCTTCGCCGCGCTCGCGCCCGGCGGGATCCTCGCCTACGTCACGTGCTCGCCGCACACCGCCGAGACCCACGGCACCCTCGCGGCGGCCCTCCGCCGTGCCGGCGAGACGGCCGAGCAGCTGGACACGCGCGCTGTGATCGACGGGGTGTCGCGGCATCCGCTCGACCTCGCGGGCGCGCCCGAGACGGTGCAGCTCTGGCCGCATCGGCACGGCACCGACGCGATGTTCATCGCACTCGTGCGGAAGCGCGCCTGAGCGAACACCCTGCCGAGGAGCCTCGATAGGGTGGCTGCATGACGACGCGGATCAACCCGAGCATCCTCGCTGCCGACTTCGCGAACCTCGAGCACGAGCTCGGGCGCATCGCGAGCGCCGACCTCGTGCACGTCGACGTGATGGACAACCATTTCGTGCCGAACCTGACGTTCGGCCCGCAGATGGTCGGGCGCCTGCAGGAGGTCAGCCCGATCCCGCTCGACGTGCACCTCATGATCTCCGACGTCGATCGCTGGGCCCCGGGATACGCCGAGCTCGGCGCGTTCTCGGTCACGTTCCACGCCGAGGCGACCGACGAGCCGGTCGCGCTCGCGCGCCGGCTCCGCGAGATCGGCGCACGCGCGGGCATCGCGCTGAAGCCGGGCACCGACGTCGAGCCGTACCTCGAGCTGCTGCCGGAGTTCGACCAGGTGCTCGTGATGACCGTCGAGCCCGGCTTCGGCGGCCAGTCGTTCATGCCCGAGACGATGCCGAAGCTCGAGCGGCTCTCGCGCATCGTGCGCGAGACCGGTCTCGACGTCTGGCTCCAGGTCGACGGCGGCATCGCGCTCGACACGATCGGCATCGCCGCCGAGGCCGGCGCGAACACCTTCGTGGCAGGGTCGGCGGTCTTCGGAGCCGAGGTGCCCGCCGAACGCATCGCCGCCCTTCGTGACGCCGCGAGCGCCCACCGGCACTGACCCGAGTGCTTCGTGACGTCGCGGTCGCGCATCGGCGAGACCGGGCTTCCGGCACCGGTAGTCTTGACGGGTGAAGACCTTCGACGAGCTGTTCATCGAGCTCGCTGACAGAGCCGCCACCCGCCCCGAGGGCTCCGGCACCGTGCGCGAGCTCGATGCGGGCGTGCACGCCATCGGCAAGAAGATCGTCGAGGAGGCCGCCGAGGTGTGGATGGCCGCCGAGTACCAGAGCGACGACGAGACCGCTGAAGAGATCTCCCAGCTGCTGTACCACCTGCAGGTGCTGATGCTGGCGAAGGGCCTCTCGCCCGCCGACGTGTACCGACATCTCTGATCACGCCCATGGCCGATCAGAACCGTCGACACGAAAGTCTTGAAATGCTCCGAATCGCCGTGCCCAACAAGGGCTCGCTCGCTGAAACCGCCGCCCAGATGCTCTGGGAGGCCGGATACACCGGTCGCCGCGACCCGCGCGACCTGCACACCGCCGACCCGCGCAACGGCGTCGAATTCTTCTACCTCCGCCCGCGCGACATCGCGACGTACGTCGGCTCCGGCGCGCTCGACGTCGGCATCACGGGCCGCGACCTCCTGCTCGATTCCGGCTCGGATGCCTCCGAGATCGCGCCGCTCGGATTCGGCGACTCGACCTTCCGCTTCGCCGGCCCGGCGGGCGCCTTCACCGAACTCGCCGGCCTCGAGGGCGTCCGGGTGGCCACGAGCTACCCGGGGCTCGTCGGCGACTTCCTCGCCGGCCACGGCGTGACGCCTGCGAAGCTCGTGAAGCTCGACGGCGCCGTCGAGTCGGCGGTGCGCCTCGGTGTCGCCGACGCGGTCGCCGACGTCGTCTCGACGGGCTCGACGCTCCGTCAGGCCGGCCTCGAGATCTTCGGCCCGGTCATCCTCGACTCCGAGGCCGTGCTCATCGGCTCCGGTGTCGACAAGCCGGGGGCCGCGACGCTGCTCCGGCGTCTGCAGGGCGTGCTCGTCGCGCGCCAGTACGTGCTGCTCGACTACGACGTGCCGGTCGAGTACCTCGAGCGTGCGACCGCTGCGGCGCCCGGATTCGAGTCGCCGACGGTCTCGCCGCTGCACGACCCCGAGTGGGTCGCCGTGCGGGTCATGATCCCGCGCACCGACATGAACCACGTCATGGACGAACTGTACGAACTCGGCGCGAGGGCGATCCTCGTCAGCGCCATCCACGCGGCCCGGTTGTGAGGCGCGCATGTCTCTCGCCGTCCGTGTGATCCCGTGTCTCGACGTGGCAGCAGGCCGCGTCGTGAAGGGCGTGAACTTCCAGAACCTGCGTGATGCAGGCGACCCCGTCGAACTCGCGGCCCGCTACGCCGAGCAGGGTGCCGACGAACTCACCTTCCTCGACGTCACCGCCACGGTCGACGACCGCTCCACCACGTACGACATGGTGCAGCGCGTCGCCGAGCAGGTGTTCATCCCGCTGACGGTGGGCGGCGGCATCCGCTCGGCCGACGACGTCGCGCGACTGCAGGGCCACGGCGCCGACAAGATCGGCGTCAACAGCGCCGCGATCGCCCGCCCGGCGCTCATCGGCGAGATCGCCGACCGGTTCGGCGCGCAGGTGCTCGTGCTCTCGCTCGACATCAAGCGCTCCGACCGCACGCCGTCGGGCTTCGTCGTGACGACCCACGGGGGTCGCACCGAGACGGAGCTCGACGCGCTCGAATGGGCACGTCGCGGCATCGAGCTCGGCGCCGGCGAGCTGCTCGTCAACTCGATCGACGCCGACGGCACGAAGGCGGGCTTCGACCTCGAGCTCACGGCGCTCATGCACGAGCTCTCGACGGTGCCCGTCATCGCCTCGGGCGGCGCGGGCGCGGTCGCGGACTTCCCGCCCGCGATCGCAGCGGGGGCCGACGCGGTGCTCGCCGCCTCCGTGTTCCACAACGGGGAGCTGACCATCGGCGAGGTGAAGGCCGCGCTCGCGGCCGACGGGAGGATCGTGCGATGACCACCGGATCGACCGTCGACGAGGCACTCGAGCGCGCCGTCTTCAACGCCGACGGGCTGCTACCCGCCGTCATCCAGCAGTGGGACACCGGCGAGATGCTGATGCTCGGCTGGATGGACCGCGAGGCGCTGCGCCGCACCCTGACCGAGGGACGCGTGACGTTCTGGTCGCGGTCTCGCCAGGAGTACTGGCGCAAGGGCGACACGTCGGGCCACGCTCAGTACGTGCGCTCCGCTGCGCTCGACTGCGACGCCGACACCCTGCTCGTGCGCGTCGAGCAGATCGGCGCCGCCTGCCACACGGGCACCCGCACCTGCTTCGACGGCGACCCGATCGCCGCGACCCCCGGATTCCCGCCCGCCGACTGACGACTGACGACGAGGAGCACACGTTGGCCGACGCCACGACCACCTTCGAGGAGTTCACCGCCCTGCTCTCGGGGCGCCGGGTCGTGCCCGTCGTGCGCGAGCTCTTCGCCGACGGCGAGACCCCGGTCGGCATCTACCGCAAGCTCGCCGGCGGCCGGCCCGGCACCTTCCTGCTGGAGTCGGCCGAGCAGGGCGGCATCTGGTCGCGCTACTCGTTCGTCGGCGTCTCGTCGTACGGCGTGCTCACCGAGGCATCCGACCGCGTCGAATGGCAGGACTACGGCCTGAGCGCCGAGCGCGCCCTCGGCGATGCGGCCGGCCTCGCGCCGCTCGCCGCGCTCGAGGCGCTCTTCGAGCGCTGGCGCACCGAGGACGTGCCCGGCGCCCCGCCTCTCACCGGCGGTCTCGTCGGCTTCATCGGCTGGGAGGCGATCCGTCAGATCGAGCATCTGCCGAACCGCCCGCCGTCGGAGTTCCCGATGCCGGGCCAGGCGTTCGCGTTCGTCTCGGAGCTCGTCGTGATCGACCACCGCACGGGCACCGTGCAACTCATCGCCTCGGTGCTGAACGACCAAGACGAAGCACCCGAGCAGCTCTGGAAGGGCGCGCAGGCGCGCCTCGACGGCATGCAGCAGGGTCTCGCGCAGCCGACCGAGGCGTGGCTCGCCGAGATCGACCTGGCGCGCGCCGCCGACCCCGTGCACCGCACCGAGAAGGCCGACTTCCTCGCAGCGGTCGAGCGGTCGAAGGAGTACATCCGCGAGGGCGACATCTTCCAGGTCGTCATCTCGCAGCGCTTCGAGCAGGAGGCGACTGCGCATCCGATCGACGTCTACCGGGTGCTCCGCAGCCTCAACCCGAGCCCGTACATGTACCTCCTGCACCTCGAGGACACCGCGGGGGAGCCGTACTGGATCGTCGGCTCCTCGCCCGAGGCGCTCGTGAAGGTGCAGCAGGGCCGCGTGTTCACGCATCCGATCGCCGGTTCGAAGCCGCGCGGTGCGACGCCCGAGGCCGACGCCGATCTCGAGGCCGAGCTCATCGCCGACCCGAAGGAGCAGGCCGAGCACCTCATGCTCGTCGACCTCGCCCGCAACGACCTCGCGAAGGTCTGCACCGCCGGCACCGTCGAGGTGACCGAGTTCATGCGTGTCGAACGGTTCAGCCACATCATGCACCTCGTCTCGTCGGTCGAGGGCGACCTCGTCGGCGATGCGAACGCCATCGACGTGTTCCGAGCGACGTTCCCGGCCGGCACCCTCTCGGGCGCGCCGAAGCCGCGTGCACTCGAGATCATCGACGAGCTCGAACCCGCCCAGCGCGGTCTCTACGGCGGCGTCGTCGGCTACTTCGGGTTCGGCGGCGACGCCGACCTCGCGATCGCGATCCGCACCGCGACGATCTCGGGCGGCGTCGCCCGGGTGCAGGCGGGCGGCGGCCTCGTCGCCGACTCCGACCCCGAGTCCGAGTTCCAGGAGTCCCGCAACAAGGCGGCGGCGCCCCTGCGCGCCGTCGCGGTCGCGAACGCGATGCGCCGGGTGCAGTCGTGAACCCGGCCCGTATGAAGCTGCCCGCGATCGTCGCCACGGTCGTGGGAGCCGGCCTCGTGCTGCTCTCGTGGAGCCAGACCTGGTTCGACCTGCTCATCGAGGCGAGCACGACCGGCGGCACGGGCGAGCCCATCGCCGTCGCCGGCAGCATAGCCTCCCCGGCTCTCGCGGCCCTCGGCCTCGCGGGCCTGGCGCTCGTGGCCGCGCTCGCGATCGCCGGGCCCGGCATCCGGTTCGTGCTCGGCGTGCTCGAAGTGCTCCTCGGCGGCTGCGTGCTGCTCGCGGCGAGCCTGTCGCTCGCCGACCCGGTCGCCTCGGTCTCGCCCGCGGTGACGGATGCCACGGGCGTCGCCGGCGCCGCACCGACAGCCGAGCTCGTGGCATCCGTCACCGCGACGGTCTGGCCGGTGCTCGCGATCGCGGGCGGCGCGCTGCTCGTGCTGGCGGGGCTCGCGGTGCTCGTGACCGGCGGCCGGTGGCCCGCCTCCTCGCGGCGATACAGCGATTCCCGCATGGCCGCCGACGGCACGGCTGCCGCTGCCACCGAACGCCCCGCCTCCGACCGCGCCATCGACGACTGGGACGGCCTCAGCCGCGGTGACGACCCGACCGACGACGACGACGCCGACGACGCCGACGCGCGCGACGGCGAGAACCCCAGTGACGCGAACCGCTAGACTGGCCGACGAAAACCCCAGCACGAAGGAGCATCATGAGCATTGAGACCGCAGATCCCGGCCACGGACACTCGCCCGCGGCATGGACCGCCGTCACGATCATGCTCATCGCATTCGTGATCGGCACGGTCGCCTTCTTCTTCGAGGCGGCGTGGCTGGTCTGGGCGTCGGCAGGTCTCCTCGTCGTCGGCCTGATCGTCGGCTGGGTGCTCGCGCGCGCCGGCTACGGTGTCGGCGGCTCGAAGGTCGCCGAAAAGGCGCACTAGTGCTCGCCGAGCTGACGGCGAACGCTGTCGCCGACGCTCTGGCGCGCCGCGAGAGCGCGCCGTTCGCGGCCGTCGAGGCTGCGGCGCTCGAGCGCCCCGCGGCGCTCGACGCGCTCGAGGCGCTGCGCCCGGCGGCTCACGTCAAGGTCATCGCCGAGATCAAGCGCTCGAGCCCCTCGCGGGGCTCGCTCGCGGCGATCAGCGACCCGGCCGCCCTTGCTCGCCAGTACGAGCTCGGGGGAGCGAGCGCCATCAGCGTGCTCACCGAGGGCCGCAAGTTCGGCGGTTCGCTCGCCGACCTCGAGACCGTGCGTGCCGCGGTGTCGCTGCCGGTGCTGCGAAAGGACTTCATCGCGACGCCGTACCAGGTGCTCGAAGCCCGTGCGGCCGGCGCCGACCTCGTGCTGCTCATCGTGGCGGCGCTCGACGACCCGACGCTCCGCGAGCTCCACGACCTCATCGTCGACCTCGGCATGACGCCGCTCATCGAGACGCACTCCGCCGAGGAGCTCGAGCGCGCAGCGGCACTCGGCGCTCGCCTCATCGGAGTGAACGCGCGCGACCTCTCGACGTTCGAGCTCGACCGCGACCTCTTCGGGCGTCTCGCGCCGCGATTCCCCGACGGCGCGATCCGCGTCGCGGAGTCCGCGGTGCTGACGGCTGCGGATGTCGCGCACTACCGCTCATCGGGCGCCGACGTCGTCCTCGTCGGCGAGGCGCTCGTCACGGGCGGCGACCCGATTGCCAACCTCTCAGCTTTCCTGGCGGTGTGACATGGCGCTCAGAGCGCAGACCGGTCCCTACTTCGGCGACTTCGGCGGGCGCTTCGTGCCCGAGTCCCTCGTCGCCGCCCTCGACGAGCTCGGCGAGGCCTACGACCTCGCCAAGCTCGATCCGGCCTTCGGCGAGGAGCTCGCCGAACTCGGCCGCAGCTACACGGGTCGCCCGTCGATCATCACCGAGGTGCCGCGCTTCGCCGCGCACGCCGGTGGTGCCAGGGTCATCCTGAAGCGTGAAGACCTGAACCACACGGGTTCGCACAAGATCAACAACGTGCTCGGCCAGGCGCTGCTCACGAAGCGCATCGGCAAGACCCGCGTGATCGCCGAGACCGGCGCCGGCCAGCACGGCGTCGCGACGGCGACGGCCGCTGCGCTCTTCGGGCTCGACTGCGTCATCTACATGGGCGAGGTCGACACCGAGCGCCAGGCCCTGAACGTCGCGCGCATGCGGCTGCTCGGCGCCGAGGTCATCGCGGTGAAGGCGGGTTCGCGCACCCTGAAGGACGCGATCAACGACGCCATGCGCGACTGGGTCACGAACGTCGAGACCACCAACTACATCTTCGGCACGGTCGCGGGCCCGCACCCGTTCCCCGAGATGGTGCGCGACTTCCAGAAGATCATCGGCGAAGAGGCCCGCCAGCAGGTCATCGACCTCACGGGCGGGTTGCCGACCGCGGTCGCGGCCTGCGTCGGCGGCGGATCGAACGCGATCGGCATCTTCCACGCCTTCCTCGACGACGAGGACGTCGCGCTCTACGGCTTCGAAGCCGGCGGCGACGGCGTCGAGACCGAGCGTCACGCCGCGACCATCACGAAGGGGCGCCCCGGCGTGCTCCACGGGGCGCGCAGCTACCTGCTGCAAGACGAAGACGGCCAGACCATCGAGTCGCACTCGATCTCGGCCGGGCTCGACTACCCGGGCGTCGGCCCCGAGCACTCGTGGCTCTCGGCCATCGGCCGCGCGAACTACCGCCCGGTGACCGACGACGCGGCGATGCAGGCCCTGCGCCTCCTCACCCGCACCGAGGGCATCATCCCGGCGATCGAGTCGGCCCACGCCCTCGCGGGCGCGCTCGAGCTCGGCCGCGAACTCGGCCCAGAGGCGACGATCCTCGTGAACCTCTCGGGTCGCGGCGACAAGGACATGGACACGGCCGCTCGCTACTTCGAGCTCTACGACCAGGAGAACGCCGAATGAACACGGTCGGTTCCGTCATCCGCCGTCGGAACGACGAGGCCGCCGGCGCGCTCATCGGCTACCTGCCCGTCGGCTTTCCGACGTTCGACGAGAGCGTCGACGCCGCTGTGGCGATGGTCGAGAACGGCGTCGACATCCTCGAGCTCGGCCTGCCGTACTCCGATCCCGTCATGGACGGCCCGGTCATCCAGGCTGCAACGCAGCAGGCCCTCGCGAACGGCTTCCGCCTGTCCGACGGCTTCGAGGCCGTGCGGCGCATCACCGAGCGGGTGGATGCCCCGGTGCTGATCATGACCTACTGGAACCCCGTCGTGCAGTACGGCGTCGATCGCTTCGCCGACGACCTGGCGGCGGCCGGGGGAGCCGGGCTCATCACGCCCGACCTCATCCCCGACGAGGGCGCGGCGTGGATCGCGGCATCCGAGCGCACCGGTCTCGACCGGGTCTTCCTCGCAGCGCCCACCTCGACCGATGCCCGCATCCGGCAGGTCGTCGAGGCGAGTCGCGGCTTCGTCTACGCCGTGTCGACGATGGGCATCACGGGTGCCCGCAGCGATGTCGACCGGGCGGCCCGCACGCTCGTCGACCGCCTGACCGCTGCGGAGGCACCAGCGAGCTGCGTCGGCGTGGGCATCTCCACGGCCGCCCAGGTCGCCGAGGTGCTCGAGTACGCGCAGGGCGCGATCGTCGGCTCCGCCCTGGTGAACGCACTCGCCACGGGCGGCGTCGCCGCAGTCGGCGAGCTCTCCGCGGAACTCGCGCGCGGCACTCGCCCCTGAGTGAAGTACGCTCAATGAGGCCGTCAGCGGCCGAAGAAACCGAGGAAAGGCAGCAGCCGGCGTGATCGCACCGTTCAGCATTCCGAGCCCCGACCCCGCTTGGCGCACCCTCGAGATCCCGGTGCCGTGGGGCACACTGTCGATCCAGATGTACGCGCTCTGCATCCTCGTCGGCATCATCCTCGCCGTCATCATCACCTCGCGCCGCCTCACCAAGCGCGGCGCCGAGCCCGGCATCGTGCTCGACATCGCCCTGTGGGCCGTGCCGCTCGGCATCATCGGCGCACGCATCTACCACGTCCTCACGCACCCCGACGACTACTTCTACGCCGGTGCGAACATCTGGAACCCGTTCCAGCCCGGATCCGTCTGGGCCATCTGGGAGGGCGGCAACGCCATCTACGGCGCGCTCATCGGCGGTGCCGTCGGTGTGATCATCGGCTGCCGGTTCACGGGCATCCGCTTCTGGTCGTTCGCCGATGCGCTCGCGCCCGGCCTCCTCGTCGCGCAGGCCATCGGCCGCCTCGGCAACTGGTTCAACCACGAGCTCTTCGGGTCGCCCACCGACCTGCCATGGGGTCTCGAGATCTCCTCCGACAACCCGGCCTTCCCGGCCGGCCTCGTCGACGGCACGCTGTTCCACCCGACGTTCCTCTACGAGCTCGTCTGGAACCTGCTCGGAGCCGCGGCCATCATCCTGCTCGAGCGCCGGTTCAACATGCGGTGGGGCAAGGCCTTCGGCGTGTACCTGATCTGGTACGGCGCGGGCCGGGCGTTCTTCGAGTCGATCCGCCTCGACCCGAGCGAGATGTTCTTCGGCATCCGCGTGAACGTCTGGGCGTCTCTCGCGGCCGTCGTGCTCGGCATCGTGCTGATCCTCGTGCAGCGCCGCCGGCACACCGGCGACGAGCCGAGCCCGTACGTGCCCGGGCGTGAATGGAGTGCGCCCGATGCTGAGGTAGACTCCGAAGACATCGAGTCCGACTCCGACTCTCTCGACGATGGCGTCGAGGGTGAGAGCGAAACGGGCGTGACGGCGGCCACAAGCCCAAGCCGATCCACCTCAGCGTAAAACGCCCCCGTAGAACGCTTCTCCGCAGCGACGCCGCACCACGCGTCGCGACATCTCCCTTGATGGGCCGACGACGTCCCCCGCTGCACACTTAGTTGATGAGGACGGTTCACGTGTCGCTCACCCCACCCTTCTCGAGGTTCGGTACCGTTCCGGCTGCCCAGGGCATGTACGACCCTGCCGCCGAGAAAGACGCCTGCGGCCTCGCGATGGTCGCCACACTCCGTGGCACCGCCGGACACGACATCATCACGGCGGCGCTCGACGCGCTCCGCAACCTCGAGCACCGCGGCGCGGTCGGCTCCGACGCCGGCACCGGTGACGGCGCGGGCATCGTCACGCAGGTGCCCGACGCCTTCCTCCGGGCAGTGACCACGTTCGGTCTTCCCGCCGCTGGCGCCTATGCGGTCGGCAACGCGTTCCTCCCCGTCGACCCCACCGCGCGCAGCAGGGTCAAGCAGGCGCTGGTCGGCCTCGCTGCATCCGAGGGCCTGTCGGTCATCGGATGGCGCGAGGTGCCGGTGCGTCCCGACGAACTCGGTTCGCTCGCCCGTGCGGCGATGCCGGTCGTGCAGCAGCTCTTCGTGCAGGCCGTCGCCACCTCGTCGACCGGTGCGACCGTGTCGGGCATCGAGCTCGACCGGCTGACGTTCCGGCTGCGCAAGCGCGCCGAGCGCGAGCTCGAGCTGTACTTCGCCTCGCTGTCCTCCCGCACCATCGTCTACAAGGGCATGGTCACGACGCTGCAGCTCGAGCCGTTCTACCCCGACCTCTCCGACGAGCGATTCGCGTCGAAGCTCGCGCTCGTGCACTCGCGGTACTCGACCAACACGTTCCCCTCGTGGCCGCTCGCCCAGCCGTTCCGCATGATCGCGCACAACGGCGAGATCAACACGATCCAGGGGAACCGCAACTGGATGCGGGCGCGCCAGTCGCAGCTCGAGTCCGAGGTGCTGGGCGACCTCGCGCCGCTCCGGCCGATCGTCACGCCGGGTGCCAGCGACTCCGCCTCGTTCGACGAGGTCGTCGAGCTGCTCACGCTCGCGGGCCGCAGCCTTCCGCACGCCGTCATGATGATGGTGCCAGAGGCCTGGGAGAACCAGACCGAGATCGCACCCGAGCGCCGCGCGTTCTACGAGTACCACTCGATGCTCATGGAGCCGTGGGACGGGCCTGCCGCGATCGTCTTCACCGACGGTTCGCTCGTGGGCGCGACGCTCGACCGCAACGGGCTGCGCCCCGGCCGCTACGTCGTGACCGACGACGGCCTCGTCGTGCTCGCGAGCGAGATCGGCGTGCTCGACATCGAGCAGAGCCGTATCGTGCGCAAGGGACGGCTGCAGCCTGGCCGCATGTTCCTCGTCGACACCGAGGCCGGGCGCCTCATCGAGGACGACGAGATCAAGGCAGAGCTCGCAGCCGCCGAGCCGTGGGGCGACTGGCTCGAGCAGGGTCGCATCCAGCTCGCCGATCTGCCCGAGCGCGAGCACATCGTGCACCCGCCGGCATCCGTGAACCGCCGCCAGCGCACCTTCGGCTACACCGAGGAAGAGGTGAAGATCCTGCTCGCGCCGATGGCGCGCACCGGGCAGGAGCCGCTCGGCGCCATGGGCTCCGACACCCCGATCGCGGTGCTGTCGAAGCGCCCGCGCCTGCTCTTCGACTACTTCACGCAGCAGTTCGCGCAGGTCACGAACCCGCCGCTCGACTCGATCCGCGAAGCGGTCGTGACCTCGCTCGGCACCTCGCTCGGGCCCGAGCGCAACCTCCTCGACGCCGGACCCGAGCACGCCCGTCAGGTCGCGCTCACGTTCCCGGTGATCGACAACGACGAGCTCGCGAAGATCGTGCACATCGACCCCGCGCCGGGCGCGCGCACGACCGTCACGATCCGCGGCCTCTACCGCTTCGACGAGGGCCCCGAGGCGCTGCGCAACCGCCTCACCGCAATCTGCGGCGAGGTCGACGAGGCGATCGCGGCCGGTGCGGCGTTCGTCGTGCTGAGCGACCGCGATTCCAACAAGGACCTCGCGCCGATCCCGTCGCTCCTCATGCTCTCCGCCGTGCACCACCACCTCATCCGCTCCGAGAACCGCATGAAGGTCGGGCTCGTGGTCGAGGCCGGCGATGTGCGCGAGGTGCATCAGGTCGCGCTGCTCATCGGCTACGGGGCATCCGCCGTGAACCCGTACCTCGCGATGGAGACGTGCGAGGACCTCGTGCGCTCCGGCGTCATCACGGGCGTCACGCCCGAAGACGCCGTGCACAACGTCATCAAGGCGCTCGGCAAGGGCGTGCTGAAGATCATGTCGAAGATGGGCATCTCGACGATCTCGTCGTACGCGGGGGCGCAGGCCTTCGAGGCGATCGGACTCGACCAGGGCTTCATCGACGAGTTCTTCACCGGCACGACCTCGAAGCTCGGCGGCGTCGGCATCGACACGATCGCCTCGGAGAACCTCGACCGGCACACGCAGGCGTACCCGCAGGATGTCGCAGTCCGCGCCCACGAGCGCCTGTCGACCGGCGGCGAGTACCAGTGGCGCCGCGACGGCTCGCCCCACCTCTTCAACCCCGAGACGGTGTTCCGCCTGCAGCACGCGACGCGCAACCGTCGGTACGACGTGTTCCGCGAGTACACCTCGCTCGTCGACTCGCAGGCCGAAGACCTCATGACGCTCCGCGGCATGTTCGCTCTGCGCACGGGCACCCGGCCCGCCGTGCCGATCGACGAGGTCGAGTCGGTCGAGTCGATCGTCAAGCGCTTCTCGACCGGGGCGATGAGCTACGGCTCGATCTCGAAGGAGGCGCACGAGTCGCTCGCGATCGCGATGAACCGGCTCGGTGCGAAGTCCAACACCGGTGAGGGCGGCGAAGACCTCGACCGCCTGCTCGACCCCGAGCGGCGCAGTGCGATCAAGCAGGTCGCATCGGGGCGCTTCGGCGTCACGAGCATGTACCTGACCCATGCCGAGGACATCCAGATCAAGCTCGCCCAGGGTGCGAAGCCCGGTGAGGGCGGCCAGCTGCCGCCGACGAAGGTGTACCCGTGGGTCGCGCGCACGCGGCACGCGACCGCCGGCGTCGGCCTCATCTCGCCGCCTCCGCACCACGACATCTACTCGATCGAAGACCTGAAGCAGCTCATCTTCGACCTGAAGCGCGCGAACCCCAAGGCCCGCGTGCACGTGAAGCTCGTGAGCCAGTCGGGCATCGGCGCCGTCGCCGCCGGCACGGCGAAGGCCCTCGCCGACGTCATCCTCGTCTCCGGTCACGACGGCGGCACCGGCGCGAGCCCCCTCAACTCGCTGAAGCACGCGGGCACCCCGTGGGAGCTCGGCCTCGCCGAGACCCAGCAGACGCTCATGCTGAACGGCATGCGCGACCGCGTGGTCGTGCAGGTCGACGGGCAGCTGAAGACCGGCCGCGACGTCGTGATCGGCGCGCTGCTCGGTGCGGAGGAGTTCGGCTTCGCCACGGCGCCCCTCGTCGTGCAGGGCTGCGTCATGATGCGGGTCTGCCACCTCGACACCTGCCCCGTCGGCGTCGCGACGCAGAACCCCGAGCTGCGCAAGCGCTTCACCGGCAAGCCCGAGTTCGTCGTCAACTTCTTCGAGTTCATCGCGCAGGAGGTGCGGGAGTACCTCGCCGAGCTCGGCTACCGCTCGATCGACGAGATCGTCGGCCGTCGCGAGCTGCTCGACGTCGACCGCGCCCTCGACCACTGGAAGGCCTCGGGCCTCGACCTCACCCCGATGCTCGTCGGCCCCGACTTCTCCGAGTCCGAGGCGCGGCGGAACGTTCGCGGCCAGGACCACGAGCTCGAGGAGCACTTCGACAACGAGCTCATCCGCCGCAGCCGTCTCGTGCTCGAGCAGGGCGGCAGCATCGAGATCGCACTGCCGATCCGCAACACCGAGCGAGCCGTCGGCACCATGCTCGGCCACGAGGTCACCGTGCGGCGCGGCGAGCACGGCCTGCCGAGCGGATCGATCGACATCACGCTCACGGGCTCGGCCGGACAGTCCCTCGGCGCGTTCCTCCCGGCGGGCATCACGCTCCGCCTCGAGGGCGACTCGAACGACTACGTCGGCAAGGGGCTCTCGGGCGGGCAGATCGTGGTGCGCCCGTCGCGCGACAGCGGCTTCGTCGCCGAGCGCAACGTGATCGCGGGCAACGTCATCGGCTACGGAGCCACCCAGGGCAGCATGTTCATCCGCGGCATCGTCGGCGAGCGCTTCCTGGTCCGGAACTCCGGCGCCACCGCGGTCGTCGAGGGCGTGGGCGACCACGCGCTCGAGTACATGACCGGTGGCCTCGCGCTCATCCTCGGCGAGACCGGCCGGAACCTCGGCGCCGGCATGTCGGGCGGCACCGCCTACGTGCTCGGCCTCCGCGAAGAACGCGTGAACCGCGAATCGCTGGCGACCGGCGAGCTCGAGCTCCACCCGCTCGGCAGCGCCGATCGCGAGATCGTGCGGGACCTGCTCGAACAGCACGTCGCGAACACCGACTCCGCGGTCGCCGCATCGCTCCTCGCCGCCGGCGACGACGCGTTCGACCGCTTCACCAAAGTGCTGCCGCGCGACTACGCCGCAGTGCTCCGAACCCGCCAGAGCGCGGTCGACGAGGGGCTCGACCCCGACGGCGACGTGGTCTGGACTCGAATCCTGGAAGTGACCAATGGCTGACCCGAAGGGCTTTCTGAAGGTCACCGAGCGCGAGTTGCCCAAGCGGCGGCCCGTTCCGGTGCGGATCATGGACTTCAAGGAGGTCTACGAGCAGGGCGACCCCGCACAGCTGCGCCGTCAGGCCGGTCGGTGCATGGACTGCGGCGTTCCGTTCTGTCATCAGGGCTGCCCGCTCGGCAACCTGATCCCCGAGTGGAACGACCTGATGTACCGCGGCGAAGGCCGTGCAGCATCCGAGCGCCTGCACGCGACGAACAACTTCCCCGAGTTCACGGGGCGGCTCTGCCCGGCGCCGTGCGAGTCGGCGTGCGTGCTCGGCATCAACCAGCCGGCCGTGACGATCAAGCAGGTCGAGGTCTCGATCATCGACGAGGCGTTCGGCAACGGCTGGGTGCAGCCGCAGCCTCCGGGTCGCCTCACCGGCAAGACTGTCGCCGTCGTCGGCTCCGGCCCGGCCGGCCTCGCCGCCGCCCAGCAGCTCACGCGCGCCGGTCACACGGTCGCCGTCTTCGAGCGCGACGACCGCATCGGCGGCCTCCTCCGGTACGGCATCCCCGACTTCAAGATGGAGAAGAAACACCTCGATCTGCGGCTCGCCCAGATGACCGCCGAGGGCACCCGGTTCCGCGCCGGCGTGAACATCGGCGTCGACATCACGTGGGCGCAGCTCCGCGAGCGCTACGACGCCGTCGTGGTGTCGACCGGTGCGATCGTTCCTCGCGACCTGCCCATCCCCGGGCGCGACCTGCCCGGTGTGCACTTCGCCATGGACTACCTCGTGCAGTCGAACCGCCACCTCGCCGGCGACCAGGTCTTCGACCAGATCACGGCCGAGGGCAAGCACGTCGTCGTGCTCGGCGGCGGCGACACGGGGGCCGACTGCATCGGCACTGCGCACCGCCAGGGCGCGTTGTCGGTCACGAACCTCGCGATCGGCAAGGAGCCGAGCGCGAGCCGGCCCGAGCACCAGCCGTGGCCGATGCACCCGACGCTGTTCGAGGTGCAGAGCGCGCACGAAGAGGGCGGCAACCGCCAGTTCCTCGCCTCGACGGTCGAGTTCCTCGCGAACGACGCCGGTGAGGTGCGCGCGATCCGTGTCGCCGAGACCGAGTACCTCGACGGGCGTCGTGTGCCGAAGGCGGGCACCGAACGCGAGATCCCCGCCGACCTCGTGCTCCTCGCGCTCGGGTTCACCGGGCCCGAGACCGCCGCGCTCGACGAGCAGCTGGCGCTGCCCGTGACCGACCGCGGCAACCTCGCTCGCGAGGCCGATTATGCGACCGCGCAGCCGGGCGTCTTCGTGGCCGGCGATGCCGGCCGCGGGCAGTCGCTCATCGTCTGGGCGATCGCTGAAGGTCGTGCTGCGGCATCCGCCGTCGACCGCTACCTTGAAGGCGAGACCCTGCTGCCGTCGCCGATCGCCTCGACGGCGCACGCCTTCTCCATCTGACCATGGCGCGCCGCATGGCGCGCTTCGACCAACACCCGGCGCTTTTGCGCGGAACATGGGAGCACAAAATAATGAGACGAGCGAAGATCGTCGCCACCCTCGGGCCGGCGACATCGAGCTATGAGCAGATCCGGGCGATTCTCGATGCCGGCGTCGACGTCGCGCGGATGAACCTCAGCCACGGCAGCTACGACGTGCACGAGGGCGTCTACCAGAACGTGCGGAAGGCGGCGAGCGACTCGGGTCGCGCCGTCGCAGTGCTGGTCGACCTCCAGGGGCCGAAGATCCGACTCGGCAAGTTCGCCGACGGACCGCACGAGCTCGCCGAGGGCGACATCTTCAAGATCACGACCGAAGACGTCGTGGGCACGAAGGAACTCGTCGGCACGACGTTCAAGGGGCTTCCCCAAGACGTCAAGCCGGGCGACTTCCTGCTGATCGACGACGGCAAGGTGCGCGTCGAGGTCGTCGAGACCGACGGCGTCGTCGTCACCACCAAGGTCATCGTGGCCGGCCCGGTGTCGAACAACAAGGGCATCAACCTGCCCGGCGTCGCCGTCAACGTGCCGGCGCTCTCCGACAAGGACGAGGCCGACCTCCGCTGGGGCCTCGAGCTCGGTGCAGACCTCATCGCGCTGTCGTTCGTGCGGAACGCCTCCGACATCACGCGCGTGCACGAGATCATGGACGAGGTGGGCCGCCGCGTGCCCGTCGTCGCGAAGATCGAGAAGCCGCAGGCCGTCGACGCCCTCGAGGAGATCACCGAGGCGTTCGACGCCATCATGGTCGCCCGCGGCGACCTCGGCGTCGAGCTGCCGCTCGAGGCCGTGCCGATCGTGCAGAAGCGCGCGGTCGAGATCGCCCGTCGTCTCGCGAAGCCCGTCATCGTGGCGACGCAGATGCTCGAGTCGATGATCCACAGCCCGGTGCCGACGCGCGCCGAGACCTCCGACGTCGCGAACGCCGTGCTCGACGGAGCCGACGCCGTCATGCTCTCGGGCGAGACGAGCGTGGGGGAGTACCCCGTCATCACGGTGCAGACCATGGCGCGCATCGTCGAGTCGACCGAGCAGCACGGGCTCGACCGCATCGCGCCGCTCGGCACGAAGCCCCGCACCCAGTCGGGCGCGATCACGGCCGCCGCGGTCGAGGTCGCCGACTTCGTCGAGGCCAAGTACCTCTGCGTCTTCACCGAGTCGGGCGAGACCGTGCGCCGCATGACGCGCCTTCGCTCGAAGATCCCCATCCTCGCATTCACGCCCGACCCCGCGATCCGTCGCCGCCTGGCGCTCAACTGGGGCGTCGAGTCGTTCGTCGTCTCGCGGGTGACCCACACCGACCAGATGGTCGGCCAGGTCGACGAGGCGCTCGCGAAGACCGGCAAGGCCGTCAACGGCGAGAAGGTCGTCATCATCTCGGGTTCCCCTCCCGGAATCCCCGGCACCACGAACGACGTGCGCGTGCACGTCGTCGGCGAGGTGCTCTAGCCACGAACGAGAGGAGCCGGTCCGCGAGGGCCGGCTCCTTTCGCGTGTCCGCGACGACGAGCAGGGGATGTCCCGTGCCGCCGCCGGCGGCACGGCGAACGCCTCGGGGTTCGAGATGACAGACTCGGACCATGGTCGAGTTCGAGTGCCGCACCCGTCTGCCGATGACGGTGCAGCAGTCGTTCGACCGCTCCCGGAGCATCGACCTGCACGTCGCATCGATGGCGGATTCGCAGGAGCGAGCGGTCGCCGGCGTCACGAGCGGCCTCATCGGCTCCGGTGAGGAGGTGACGTGGCGTGCGCGGCATTTCGGCGTGCCGATCCGCATGACGAGCCGGATCAGCGGATTCGATCCGCCGTCGTCGTTCGTCGACGAACAGGTTCGCGGGCCGTTCCGCTCCTTCCGGCACGAGCACGAGTTCGTCGAGGACGCGACGGGTGGCACGCTCATGATCGACCGCGTGCGGTTCGTCGCGCCGTTCGGCCTGCTCGGACGTGCTGCGGAGCTCGTGCTCGGGCCGTACCTCCGGCGACTCATCGAGCACCGCAACCGCGTCCTCGCCTCCGTCGAGTCCCCGCCGTTCACGAAATGAGGTCGACCATGCCGATTCCCACCCTTCCCGCCAGCGGGTCGCCCGCCCTCGACTGGGCCGCGCGATCGATGCCGCTGCTCGCCTCGACCATGGCGGTCCACGCCGGAGACTTCGCCGGGCGCCACGTCGGCATCTGCCTGCACATCGAGCCGAAGACCGGGGTGCTCGTGCACTGGCTGCTGAGGGTCGGAGCGAAGGTCACCATCACCGGCAACCTCGGCACGACCGATCAGGCGACGGTCGATACGCTGCTGGCGCTCGGCGCGACCGTCGTCGGCGGACACGACGACGACGCGGCGCAGCATGCGCGCAACCTCGATGCGCTCGTCGCCGCCGAACCCGATGTGCTCCTCGACAACGGGGCCGAGACGATCGAGCGGATCCTGCGCGGCGGCCCGCGCAGCGCCGCCTTCCTCGGGGCGACCGAGGAGACCACGACGGGCGGGCGACGGCTCCGCGAACTCGACGTCGCCGCCGACTTCCCGATCATCGTCATCAACGACAGTCCGCTGAAGCTGCTGATCGAGAACGAGTTCGGCGTCGGCCAGAGCATCGTGCAGGGGTTCATGAACGCCACCAACGCGATGCTGCCCGGAACCCGGGCGACGGTCATCGGCTACGGCCCGTGCGGCAAGGGCGTCGCAGAGACGCTCGCCCGCCTCGGAGCCCGGGTGAGCGTCGCGGACACGGATCCGTATCGGGCGCTCGAGGCGATCATGCACGGGCACCGCGTCGCCCCGGTCGAGGCGCTGCTGCCGGAGTCGCAGCTCGTGTTCCTCGCGACCGGGCATCCGGGCGTGATCTCGGGCGATCAGCTCGACCGCCTCGCCGACGGGGTCATGCTCGTCGGAGTCGGACACGAGGCGGACGAGATCGACCTTCCCGTGCTGCGGGCTCGCGCCGTCCGCACGACGTCGCTCTCGGTCCCATTGGGCGACGCCGATGCCCGGATCCTCTACGAGCTGGCTGGCGGGCGCGAGGTCGTGGTGCTGCACGGCACCAAGATGATCAATCTCGTGGCGGCCGGCGGCAACCCGATCCAGGCCATGGACCTCGGCCTCTCGCTGCAGGCGGCGAGCCTCGCCGCGATCGCCCGAGGCGGGGTCGGGTTCGCCGGGCCGCATGGCGTGCCGGCCGACATCGACCGAGAACTCGCGACCGCGCTCGTCGGACTCTGGAGCTAGTGCCCGCGCCCGATTCGGAACGTGGTGCCGGTGGTGGGGGTCGAACCCACACGCCCTTTCGGGCAAAGCATTTTGAGTGCTCCGCGTCTGCCATTCCGCCACACCGGCCAAAGGCCTCGCTCAGAATACCGTAGGCTTTCCCCCGTGACAGACACCGAACCAACTCAGTCGGCACCGCGCCGCGTGGTCGTGGCGGAAGATGAGTCGCTCATCCGCCTCGATATCGTCGAGATCCTGCGCGACAACGGCTTCGAGGTCGTCGGAGAGGCCGGTGACGGCGAAACGGCAGTGGCCCTCGCCACCGAGCTGCGGCCCGACCTCGTCATCATGGACGTCAAGATGCCCCAGCTCGACGGCATCTCCGCGGCAGAGCGGCTCTCGAAGGGCCACATCGCCCCGGTCGTCCTCCTCACGGCGTTCAGCCAGAAGGAGCTCGTGGAGCGCGCCAGCGAAGCCGGCGCCCTGGCCTACGTCGTGAAGCCGTTCACGCCCAACGACCTCTTGCCCGCGATCGAGATCGCGCTGGCCCGCTACGCGCAGATCATCGCGCTCGAGGCCGAGGTCGGCGACCTCGTCGAGCGCTTCGAGACCCGCAAGCTCGTCGATCGGGCCAAGGGCCTGCTCAACGAGAAGATGGGACTCTCGGAGCCCGAGGCGTTCCGCTGGATCCAGAAGGCCTCGATGGACCGCCGCCTGACGATGAAAGACGTCTCGCAGGCCATCATCGAGCAGCTCGCCGCCAAGAAGTAGCACCACAGGTTTCCAATACAGCGGATGCCGCGGCGACACGTGTCG
>NZ_JBHURI010000006.1:0-47343 GCF_042673425.1 Agromyces sp. NPDC056965
GCGTGCACGAGGTGTGCACGCGGCATCCGCTCGTTCAGGGCGCGGGCGTCAGGCCCGGCGCCAGACCTTCCAGGAGCCGAGCGCCCGCTGCTCGGGAAGGCTCCAGCCGAACCGCACGGAGCCGAGCCTGATCAAGGTGGTCACGACCACGCAGGCGCTGCCCGCCACGAGCACGTTGACGCCGAGCGCGACGAGCACGACGAGGAGCGCCGCACCCACCGTCGCCGCGATCGCGTAGAGCGAGCCGACGTGCATGAGCGCGATCGGCAGGTTCAGTGCGACATCACGCAGGATCGAGCCGCCGACGGCCGAGAGCACGCCGACGAAGACCGCCGGTACGACCGGTGCGCCGTAGGCGAGCGCCTTCGTCGTGCCGATCGCGCCGAAGAGGCCGATCGTGACCGCGTCGAGGGCGATGATGAGCCCGTTGAGCCGCGTGAACACCCGGAGCAGCAGCATGCCGAGCAGGGCCGCCGCCGTCGCGACGGGGATGTACCAGTTGTCGAAGATCGCCGCCGGCGGCTGATTCAGCAGGACGTCGCGGAGGAGACCGCCGCCGAGTCCGACGAGCACGCCGATGAGCGCGACGCCGAGCAGGTCGATGCGGCGCTCGGTGAGACGGGCCGCGAACATCGCGCCCTGGATGGCTCCGATCGCCACGGCGGTGAGGTCGAGCCAGAGGGGGATGACGAAGAGTGCGGAGCTCACGGCACCAGTGAATCACGCGCCGCGAGGAACTGCTCGAAGGTGACGGTCGTGGTCTGCCCGTCGGGAACGAGGGCGGCGCCGGAGCGATAGGCGCGGAACGTCGCACCGGGGAGGCGCAGCGGCATGATCGGGCGACGAGCGCCTCGTGCCGTGCGATACGCCTCGGCGAGCGAACGGAACGTGCGCACCTCGGGGCCGCCGATGTCGGGCACGCGCCCGGCCGGAGCCGAGTCGACGAGCTCGACCAACCGGTCGACGAGATCGCCCACGTCGATCGGCTGCAGGCTGATCGATGGCGCCGCGATGACCGGGGAGTACCGCTGCGCGTCGAGCATGGATGCCACGAAGGTGTGGAACTGGGTCGCCCGCAGGATCGTGTGCGGCACACCCGAAGCGGTCACCACCGACTCGGTCGCGAGCTTGCCGCGGTAGTACGCGAGCGGGTTGCGGTCGATGCCCACGATCGAGAGCAGCACGAGATGAGGTCGGGATTCCGAGCCGATCGCCGTCACGAGGGTATGGGCGATGCCGGAGTCGTCTCGATTCGTGGTCGCCAGGTGCACGATGGTGTCGACTCCGTCGACGGCCTGCTCGATGCCCTCGCCGGTGGCGAGGTCGCCTGTCACGAGCCCGGGCTCGCTGCGGCGACTGAGCGCCCGCACCGTGTCTCCGCGGTCGCGGAGACGCTCGACGAGCCGGCGCCCGACCGTTCCGGTCGCTCCCGTGACGAGGATCTCTCCCATGGGCCCAGTCAAGCACGCGGAATCGGGTCGCCGCGGCATCCGCTTCGGGCGGTTCGACCGTGCGGGGTGGGAGAATGAAGGGTGCCCGTGTACCGAGATGAAGCCGTCGTGCTCCGCACCCACAAGCTGGGCGAGGCCGACCGCATCGTCACCCTGCTGACGCGGCAGCACGGCAAGATCCGCGCCGTCGCCAAGGGCGTGCGACGCACGGGCTCGAAGTTCGGTTCGCGGCTCGAGCCGTTCATGGTCGCCGACCTGCAGCTCTACGAGGGCCGGAGCCTCGACGTCGTGACGCAGGCCGAGTCGCTCGGCTCCTATGGCGCCCTCATCACGCAGGACTACTCGGCCTACACGGCCGCGAACGCCATGGTCGAGGCCGCCGACAAGCTCACCGAGGCCGAGGGCTCCCTGCAGCAGTACCTGCTGCTCGTCGGCGCCCTGCGCTCGCTCTCCCGGCACGAGCACGGTGCGAGCCTCACCCTCGACTCCTACCTGCTGCGCGCCCTCGCCCTCGCGGGATGGGCGCCGAGCTTCCAGGACTGCGCGCGCTGCGGCAAGGTCGGCGAGCACACGGCCGTCGTGGTGCAACTCGGCGGCGTCGTCTGCGACGAGTGCGCCCCGCCCGGAACACCGCGCATCGCCGGCTCCACGGTGGCGCTCCTCGGCGCGCTGCTCGCCGGCGACTGGGCGTTCGCGAAGGCGTCGAGCGACCGCGACCGCGGCCAGGCCAGCGGCATCATCGCCGCCTACACCCAGTGGCACCTCGAGCGGGGCCTCCGCTCGCTGCCGCACGTATCCAGAGAGACGACCGCCCAGTGAGCCCGAAGCCCTACACACATCGCGACGCCGTGCCCTACCGGCCGCTCGACTGGACCGGGCTCTACCCGCCCGCCCTGCCGAAGGGTGCCGTGCCCGCGCACGTCGCGATCGTGATGGACGGCAACGGGCGGTGGGCGAACCGCCGCGGGCTCACGCGCATCGAGGGGCACAAGGCCGGCGAGATGGCGCTGCTCGACGTCGTCGCCGGTGCCATCCAGGCGGGCGTCAAGCACCTCTCGGTATACGCGTTCTCGACCGAGAACTGGAAGCGCTCGCCCGAAGAGGTGCGCTTCCTCATGGGCTACAACCGCGACGTGCTGCACCGCCGGCGCGATCAGCTCAACGAGTGGGGCGTGCGGATCCGCTGGGCGGGCCGGCGCCCGCGCCTCTGGGCCTCGGTCATCAAGGAGCTGCAGGTCGCCGAGCAGCTGACGGCGGGCAACGACACCCTGACCCTCACGATGTGCGTGAACTACGGCGGGCGCACCGAGATCGCCGACGCCGTTCGATCGATCGCCGACGACGTGGCATCCGGTCGCCTTCGTCCGTCGGCCGTGTCGGAGAAGCTCATCGCGAAGCGGCTCTACGTGCCCGACCTGCCCGACGTCGACCTCTTCGTGCGCAGCTCGGGGGAGCAGCGCACCTCGAACTTCATGCTCTGGCAGTCGGCGTACGCCGAGATGGTGTTCCTCGACACGCTGTGGCCCGATTTCTCGCGGGTCGACCTCTGGCAGGCCATCGAGCTCTACGCCGGGCGCAACCGTCGCTTCGGCGGGGCGATCGACGCGCCGACCGCGAGCTGAGGCGGCCGAGGCGTCCGAGGTCCGCGCGAGCCGCGCGTGACGGGGCGACTCCGCCCGGCCGGCGCTACGCTGGCGGCGTGACCGTCTCCACTGCACCCGTGCCCACGGCAGTCTCCCGGCATCGCGCCTTCCCCATCGTCTGGGCGGTGCTCCGATGCGTGATGGCCGTGGCCGTCATCGCGGCGACGATCGTCACGTACCAGGGGGCGTACGGGTCGTGGATCGACGAGGGCTATGCCGACCTCGTCACCCTCAACGTCAACTTCATCAGCTACTTCACGATCGAGTCGAACGTGCTCGCGGCGATCGTGCTGCTCGTCGGTGCGGGCCTCGCGGTCGCCGGGCGGCTGCCCGATCCGACCTGGTTCGCGGTCGTGCGCGCGTGCGCGACGACGTACATGGTCATCACGGGCCTCGTCTACAACCTGCTGCTGCGCGGCATCGCGGTGACGGGAGCCGCGGAAGACCCGCATCCGTGGACCAATGAGGTCATGCACGTGATCGCCCCCGTGTTCCTCCTCGCCGACTGGCTCTTCGCACCCGGGCGGCGGAGGCTCGAGTGGAAGCGGGTCTGGATCATCCTCGCGTTCCCCATCGCGTGGGTCGCGTACACGCTGCTCCGCGGTCCGCTGGTCTACGACCAGGTGAAGCTCGTGCAGACGTGGTACCCCTATCCGTTCCTGAACCCCGAACGGCAGGACGACGGGTATCTCGGGGTCTCGTTCTGGGTGCTCGTCATCTCGCTCGCGTTCGCCGTCGTGGCGGTCTTCGTCGTCTGGGTCTCCCGCAACTGGCCACGGTCGAAGAGCGCCGGAACGAACGGCGGCTGAGCCGGCTCCGTCGTCGGTCGTCGGTCGGCGTCAGCCGAGGCCGAGCTCGATGACGAGCTTGCGCGCCTTGGTGAACGCGGCGCCCGAGCCCGGCCGCGCCGCGAGCTCCGCCAGACCCGGCCACACGGCGTGCACGGCGGGGATCCGGCCGGCCGTCGCGGCGGCACGCAGCACCGGGGCCCGGAGCAGCGCGACGTCGAGCACGCGGTTCAGCCACGACGGCGGCTTCGGCTGCGCCGAGGCGTAGCGGACGGACTCGGTGAGCAGCGGCCACAGCACCGGAAGTGCGCGCAGCTCGCGTTCGATCGAGCCCATCATGCGCGCGGGAGTGATGTCGGGCAGCGGCAGCAGTCGTGCTGCGGCCAGGCGCACCGACTCGGCCGAGAACCTGCGGTTCGCGACCATCGAGTCGACGCTATAGCGCGACTCGACGTCGGAGCACAGCGAGGCCAGGACGACCGCGACCATGAGCACGGTCAACGGCGGAACGGCGACCCTGCTCGACGGGCCGTGCTTGCCCGCGCTGCGGTCGCGGAACTCGGAGGGGACGATCCGGCCGGCTGCTTCATCCCACTGCAGCCAGCGGCGTTCGTCGCCCACGACCGTGTCGGCGTCGAGCTGGCCCTCGTGGTCGAGGGCGTACGACCAGGACATGAGCGACCGGTAGCGCACCTCGGGTGCCTCGCCCAGGGCGAACTCGATCGGCACGAAGCGCTTCGACCCGCGCAGATGCGCCGATGAGGAGAGCGGGATGCCGTCATCGACGGCAGCGCCACCGCCGTCTCCGACGGGCCAGATCGCGTCGAGATCGAGATCGAGATCGGGAGCGGGTTTCGGCGACGCGGCATCCGTGTCGGCGGCGGCACTCGCTGCCGGGAGTTCGCCGACGACCGCCTTCGCGGCGGCGACAGCGCGCGAGGAACCGGTGCGTGCGGCGAGGGCCCGCGTGTGCGGAAGGTCGAGGACCGTCGCAGCGGCGATGCCCGCCGTGACGGCGTCCTTCGCGCCGGGAAGCAGGGTGCCGATCGCCTCGACGATCTCCGCGGTGCCCGGCGTCATCCGAACCGATCCGAGCGATGCGCCCACGAAATCGTCGAGGAGCGGCCAGACGAGCGAACCGAGACCGGCTTCGCTCAGCTCGAGCGCGACGCGCGCGAGCTGCGCGCCGCCGGGGGCGCCCCGGCCGAGCAGGTCGAGATCGGCCACTCCCGGCTGCAGCAGCCCGCGAGCCCACGCCAGCATCACCCCGTCGAACATGTCGGTGGCGGCGCGCGGATGCGGCGAGCCGAGGCCGCCGAGCATCCGGGCGGCGAGGCGCGGGGTGAGGGGGGCCTGACGACGCGCGAGCTGTCGCCATTCGAACCCGCTTCCGGCTTCGAGCCCGTCGCCCGAGAAGGCACCGTCGCCCCACATCGGCAGCTCGACGGGCGTGCCCCAGCCGTAGTTCGTCGTGTCGATCCGTCGGGGAAACGGGGTCAGCGACGCCGGGAGGGCGGCTTCCGCACGGCGCCAATCACCGTCTTCGTCCTGCATCTGCGCAGGCTCGACCAACGGATCGAGCGCGTACGCGATCGTCGCCGGGCCGGCGGTGATCGTCATCGGTTCACCCGACTGCAGCACGACGGGCACGTCCAACAGGGCGAGCGCGTCGAGGTGCCGCTGCTCGATGAGCGTCAGGTCGAGGCGGAGCAGCGCGAGGAGCAGATCGGCCTCGCTGGCCGTGGCGGAGGCCGAGCGGTAGTCGCGCAGGCGTTCGACGAGATCGTCGGGCGCGATCCGGAGGTCGTCCCATGTCGGGGTGGACAGCAGCGCGGGCACCTCGCCGAGCCGCTGGACGACGGCGGCTTCGCGCGCCGAGACCGGGGAGAACACCACATCGCGTCGCCAGTCGTCGTCACCCGGCTGCACCAACCGGTCGAGCATGCGGATGCGAGTGCCGGCGATCAGGTCGCCGACCGCGCTCACGCCCGCGCGCCAGTTCTGCTTCACGCCGCGCAGTGCCGCGCGAGTCGCGTCGGCATCGCTCCGCGCGACGGCGTTGGCGAGTTCGAGGAACCGGTCGACGTCGACGTCTTCGGCACCGTCAGGGCGCGAGAACAGGACGCCCGCGGCCTCGGCGAGCGCGGCGGTGGAGACGGCCGGCAGCTGGAACCGCGGAACCGTCCACACGGCGGGGGTGGGCTGCCACGCGATCGTCGTGGTCTCGGGCTCCGGGACGGCGCGGGTCTCGACGCCCCAACGCTCCTGGAGCGCCAGCGCCGCCTTCGCCAGGGAGGCGTCCCGGCCCGACGCGATCGGCGTCAGGGCGTGCGAGGCGGTTTCGGCCGCTTCACCGGTGAGCCGCTGCGAGCGGCGCAGGGCGGCATCGAGCACGGCCCTACGGGCGGCCTTCGAGTTCGCGGCGAGCGAGAGCGACAGCACGTCGGCGGCCTGGTGCTCATCGCCGTGCTCGATGATGGCGGGTGCGAGGGCCGAGATCACGGGAGCCTCGGCATGGCTGAGGACTCCGAGGAGTGCGTCCGCGTGCGCGACGAGCTCCGCGTCGGTGAGTGCGAGCGAACCGGTGAGGACGCCCGCCCACACCTTGCGATCGCCAGGGCGCTGTGCGGCGTCGAGCGCGGTGAGCACCAGCGACACCGCCTCGTCGCGCTCGATCCAGCCCTGTTCGACGCCGGCGGCGACCACGTCGCCGAACGGTCCGGTCGCCGGAGCGCCGACCGCGACCCCGGTCCGGAGATGATCGACGAATCGAGAGCGGATCACCGCAGCGTCGATCGCGCCGCGACCGGCGGGGTGCAGCTCCGGCTGCCGGCCGAGCGCGACGGCCGCGTACACGGCCCAGTCCTTCAGGTACTCCACGCTCTCGGGCACGGGCAACTCGTGGTGGTGCACCAGGCGCACCGCGCGACCGGCGTGAACGGACGTCGCGTGCTCCCAGGGGCGCCGATTCGAGCGGCAGGCGCGCGCCGTGAAGGCGAGGGCGAAGTCGGGACCGCGGGTCGCGAGGACCTCGGTGGCGAGTTGATCCGGCACGGAATGCGGCCCGCCGAGAACGGCCTCCGCACGTCGCGCGTCGGCACCCACGCGGATCGCGAACAGTGCGAGCATCCCGTGGTCGATCTCGCCCACCACGGATTCGCGGAAGAGCGAGTCGCCCTCCGAGACCCACTCGTTCCAGTCGCCTCGTTGCAGTCCGGCGCGGGCCTCGCGCCGTTGCGCCTCGGTTCCGACCGGGAGCTCGAGCGCGGCGGACTGTTCGGCGTCGGCCCAGCCGAGGTCGCGGAACAGCTCGAGGGATCGGGTGAGGGCATCGGTCACTGGGTCTCCACCATCAGGATCTGCACGGCGAGTTCGTGCTTGCACGGGCCTCGATCCCGGGCGCCGGAAAGCCGCCACGTGCAGTTGCAGAGGGAGCCGCCATCGGCGCGGCGCACGGTGTAGGTGACGGGCTCGGCTCGAGTGCCCGCGTGAACGCGCCACTCGCCGGGTTCGCTGCCGCGCTCCACCAGGTGCTGCTCGACGAGTCGCCGCGCGGCCCCCACGCGCGGGTTGTCGCGCGTGACCCGGTCGGGATCGTCGGGCAGCTCGCGGTGGAAATGGGCGTTCGCATGCACATCCCAGCCGACACGTCCTGAGGCGGCGAGCACGGCGAGGCCGGACTCCACTTCGGCCGTCGTGAGACCGGACTCGAGACGCAACCGCTCGACGTCGATCACCGGCTCGAACGCCAGCAGCGCCGAGACGAGCGCCGCGTGCTCCGAGACCTCGGGACGCGCCAGCGCGGACAGCAGCGATCCCTCGCCCGAGAACCCTCGCCACGCCTCCTTCGTGATGCCGAGCAGCAGGCGGGCGTGCGGAAGGTCGATCTCGAACGCCGTGGTCCCGGGCTCCCCGTCGGCGGGGCCGTACACGCTGATGCCGGTCACATGGGGGAGCAGGCGCTTCACGGCGCTCAGACGATGCAGCCCGTGCACGTGGACCGCGCCGGTGGTGCGCCGGGGAGCGATGCGGAATCCGGCAGCGGTGGGCGTGAGCCAGCCGGCCGATGCGGCAGCCGTCGCCGCCGGGACCGACGTGAGCAGGGTGCGCGCCGCCGCCCGATCGAGCGTGAAGGCCCGAGCGAGACGACGGTGCATCTCCGCGACGTTGCCGAGCGCGTGGACCCAACGATCCGGCATCTCGACCGGCCGCTCGGTCGCCGTAGCGGAGGGCGTGGCCACGTTCAGCCCATGGCGGCCGACATCGAGGTGGAACAACTCGCCTCTGCCGACCGAGGCGAGTGCACGTCGCGTGGCCATCCCGATGTCGACGTTCGTGGTCCCGTGCGAGACGTCACCGCCGTCGAGGCCGGAGCCGAGCAGGTCGAGTCGTGCGTACACGCTGTTGCAGGCCGAGAACACCTCCGCCCGGAGCCGATCTCCGTGGGCGGTGAGCACGGGATCGCGCTGCGTGGTCGGGGTGTACTTGAAGTACCGGGTGGCGGTGATGTCGGCGAGCGACAGCAGTCCGCGCGCCAGCACCTGCGGCTCGGTCGCGAAGCCGTGGAAGAAGCTCGGGCTGGCGACGGGGCCATCGGGCGTGAGCGCCGGGGCGAGCGCGAGTGCGAGCCGATCCCGAGTCACCGTAGACGCCGTCGTGAACCCGCGAACACTCATGCGGATGAGGCTAGCGGAGGAGTGCGGGGTCACCCGACACGAGTGTCTGCACTCGTTCCGTGCGGCCCGAGACGACGCGTCTAGCGGCGTCCGCGGCGGCCGATCACCCCGGCGAACAACGCATGCAGCAGTGGCAGGGCCGAGGCGATCATCAGCGTCGTTCCGAGCACGGGATTCGGCGCGACGAGCACTGCGCCGCCGATCAGCAGCGCGGCGAACAGCACGGCGGACACGACGCGGCGGGCGACGCCCTCGAGCCGGTCGAGACGGCGTTCGAGACGCGAGGTGTCGAACGAGAGCCGCCCCTGATCGGCCTTCGTGATGAGCGCGTCGGCACGCTGCGGCATGCTCCAGAGGAGTGCTGCACTCTTCATCGCCTCGGCGGCGAGATCGCGCACGACGTCGCCCCGTTCCTCGTCGAGGAGCCGCGCCGCATACGGTTCGACGGCGTCCCACACGTTGAACTCGGGGTCGAGACCACTGCACATGCCCGAGGTGAGCGCCATCGACCGGATCAGCAGGAGCAGGTGCTCGGGCAGTTGGAACGGGAGCGAACGCATGACGTCGCCGAACTCCTCGCCGAACTCGCGGAACTCCCGCGGATCGACGTGCTTCAGCTCGGCGAAGCCCATGCCGCCGAAGCGGGCGAACAGCTGGGCGAGCGCGCGCTCGAGTTCGCCGGTCTCGGCCGAGGGCATGAGCACCCCGATCTCGCGGGCGGCCTCGATCATGGCCTGACCGTCGCGGGCGGCCACGGCGATGACGAGTGCGCGGAGTCCGGAGCGCAACTCGGTCGGCACCTCGGCCATCATGCCGAAGTCGACGAAGGTGAGCCGCCACGACGGAGCTGCGCCGCTCGACCCGTCGCCTCGATCGCTCGCGCGGGGCAGGGGCGTGACGAAGATGTTGCCCGGGTGGGGATCGGCATGCACGAAGCCGTGCGTGAAGACCTGGTCGAACATGATCTCGGCGAAGACCCGGGCGACGTCGGCCGGCGGGATGCCGGCCGCTTGCAGCGCATCGGTGTCGTTGATCTTGATCGCCGTGACGTCTTCGAGGGTGAGCACCCGACGGGTGATCCGCTCCCACACCACGGCCGGGGCGTACACGCGGTCGTCTGCGGCGAACGACTCCGCGAAGCGCTCGGCATTCGCGGCCTCGTGCAGGTAGTCGATCTCCTCGAGGCTCGTCTGCGCGAACTCCTCGACGAGCGCCGGGGCATCCACTCGGTCGGACACGATGCGCACCCGTCGCAGCCATCCGGCGACGCGGCGGAGGGCGGCGAGATCGACGGCGACGATCTCGTCGATGCCGGGGCGCTGCACCTTGACGACGACATCGCGCAGTCCGGTCTCCTCGGCATCACCGTCGGACAACCGGGCGCGGTGCACCTGGCCGAGCGAGGCCGCTGCCACGGGCGATTCGTCGAACCGCTCGAAGACCTGGTCGAGGGGTGCACCGAGCTCGGCTTCCGCGAGGACGCGGATCGCGGGGAAGGGCACCGGCGGTACCTCGTCCTGCAATCCCTCGAGCTCCGAGGTGATCTCGGGCGGCAGCACGTCGAGGCGCGATGAGAGGAACTGCCCGACCTTGATCATGAGCCCGCCGAGCTCGACGGCGAGCGTGCGGAAGTCCTCGGCGAGTCGCCGGATCCGACGCTCGCGCGAGCGCTCGGCGATGCCGGCGAGGCCCAGCCTCGGCAGCGCGAGCTCGAACCACCAGAGCTGGACCAGTCGCCGCGCCGCGAACGTCAGGATGCGGCGTGAGCGCGCCCGGCGGGCGCCGTCGCTCATCGCGCCATCCGCTCGCCGGCTCCTCGATGGGGAAGCAGGGGCGGCACGGGTCAGCTCTGGGCGAGGATCGAGTACAGCGCGCGACGAGTGTCGTCGAGCACGGTCACGGCCTGCTTCACCTGCTCGGGAGTTCCGCTGCGGCCGAGCTGCGCTGCCGCGGCGGCGAGTTCGACGGCCGCCTTCGAGAGCGCGCGGTGCTGTTCGCTGCCGTTGGGCGACGACGACTCCCATGGGGCTGCGCGGTCGGCCGCGGCCTCCGCCTCTGCTCGGCCGAGGTCGGTGAGCGAGTAGGTCTTCCGGCCGCGGAGCTCTTCGGCGACGATCAGTTCCTCGTCGGCGAGCAGCTGCAGCGTCGGGTAGACCGAGCCGGCGCTCGGCTTCCACGTGCCGCCGCTGCGCTCCTCGATCTCCTGGATGATCTGGTAGCCGTGCATCGGCTGTTCGGCGAGCAGGGCCAGCACCGCCGCGCGCACGTCGCCGCGCGCCATCCGCTTCACTCCCGGTCGCGGATCGAACGTGGAGCGCAGCTGCTCCATCGCCTCCCAGATCGCCGCGCCGGGGCTGCCGGCACCGAAGCCGCGTTCGCCGCCGAAACCTGCTGCACCGAATCCACCTGTCGGACGTTGTCCGTTCATGATTCCTCCCGGTTCACGATTGAGCGATACTCAACGATATATCGCTAACGCGCCGGATGGAAGGGGTACGTCGCGGCCAGCCACGCCTCGGTCTCGCGCGGATGCCGCAGCCGCACGACCTCGAGGTGCGGGCGCCGGCCGGCAGCGTCGTCGACGAGCGCGCTCCGGCTGGCGTGCGTGTTCCACGCCCAGCGGATGATGTGCTCGGGGTCGCTGAAGATCGTGGTCAGCGCAGGCTCGAGGTTGCCGTTCCAGAGCTCCTCGCGGCGCACTCGGCGGCGCATCGTGCGGACGACGACCTGTCGCATCACGCGCGCTCGCGAGTAGTCGAGGAAGAGCATCGTGGTCGCCCGGTCGGCGAGCAGTTCGCGCACCGACTCGTACTGCCACTCGGTCACCCAGCCGGGTTGCGAGGTGAACGCGTCGACGTCGGCGACGAAGTTCGGACGCGGCGTCCAGTCGGCTCCGTGGAAGAGCGCGTCGATCTCCTGGAACGGCAGCCCGGATGCTGCGGCGATCCGCCGCGCGAGCGTTGACTTGCCGGCCCCGCTCGCTCCGGCGACGAGGATGCGGCGCGGCGCGAGGTCGCGTGCGGGATCGGCGGGGTGAGGCATCCGTTCACCCTAGACCGGGCCGGATCGTGGAGCTTCGCCCGGCTGATCGACGAGGCGTGCAGACGCGGTGATCGACGCGGGAATACGGGGGCCGAAGCATCCGTTCGCATACGTTGTGAGTGAACCCATCAAGATCGACATCTGGTCCGACATCGCGTGCCCGTGGTGCTACATCGGCAAGCGCCACCTCGAGAGCGGCATCGCCTCGCTCGGAGACGATGCACCCGAGGTCGACATCACCTACCACTCCTTCGAGCTGGCACCCGATACCCCGGTCGACTTCGAGGGGTCCGAGATCGACTTCCTCGCCAAGCACAAGGGCATGCCCGCCGAGCGCGTGCAGCAGATGCTCGAGCACGTCACGGGCGTCGCCGCGACCGCCGGACTCGACTACGACTTCGACGCACTGCAGCACACCAAGACGCTGAAGGCGCACGAGCTGCTGCACTTCGCCAAGGAGCACGGCCTGCAGCTCGAGCTCACCGAGCGACTCCTGCGCGCGTACTTCACCGAGGGCCGCCACGTCGGTCGCATCGACGAACTCGTCCAGCTCGGCGCCGAGATCGGCCTCGACGCCGACGCTGCGCGCGAGGCGCTCGAGTCGGGCCGATACGCCGCGGCCGTGCAGGCCGACATCGCCCAGGCGCAGGCCTACGGCATCAACGGCGTGCCGTTCTTCGTCATCGAGGGCAAGTACGGCATCTCGGGCGCGCAGCCCGCGGAGGTGTTCGCCCAGGCGCTCAGCCAGATCGCCGGCGAGCGCGACGGCGCCGTCGCGTGAGCGAGGCCGACACCGCGACCACGGATGCCGCTGCGCCCGCGCCCTTCGCGATGATCACGGGCGACCCGTCGGCCATGGTCTGCGAGGGCGACGTCTGCTTCATTCCTCCGACCGCGAAGTGACGTGAATCGACCCCGAGACGCGCACGGAGGGTCGATTCACGTCATCTGGGGGCCGCCCACGCGGGGCAGGCTCGCGCTACTCGGGGTCGGAGATGTCGGCCACGGTCGCGCCGAATGCGTCGATGAGCCGATCGGCGTCGACGAAGAGACTGCGACCGTGCTCGCCGGCCCCCATCGAGACCCGCCGCCCCGAGATCGAGGCGTCGGCGACGACGGGCCACGCCGTGGTCGAACCGAGCGGCGTGATCGTTCCCCGCTCGTAGCCCGTCGCGGCGAGCGCGAGCGAGGCGTCGGGCAGCTGGAGCTTGTTCACGCCGACGACCGCGCGAAGCTTCGGCCACGAGATCTTGCGGCCGCCCGGCACGAGGGCGAACACGTACGTGTCGTCGCTGCGCTTGACGACGAGCGACTTCACGATGTCGCCGGGCGTGATGCCCATGAGCTCGGCCGCCTCCTCGAGACTGCGCGCCGCCGGACGCTCGATGATCTCGACCTCGAGCCCGCGCGCTGCGGCATCCGCTCGCACCCGATCCGCGCCCGTGAGCTCCGCCATGTGGTCCTCCCCAGCCTCGTCCTGCCGAGAATCCTAGGCGCGCACGGCCGAAGCGGGCGAGTGCGCCCCGATCTCTGGGAGAATCGACGGTGATGTCCTCAACCACCACGCTTCCAGCGGGCCCGCTCACGATCGGCGGGCTCGAACTCGATGTGCCCGTCGTGCTCGCCCCCATGGCCGGCATCACGAACACGGCCTTCCGTCGCCTCTGCCGCGAGTTCGGCGCCGGCCTCTACGTCAGCGAGATGATCACCTCGCGCGCGCTCGTCGAGCGAACGCCCGAGTCGATGCGCCTCATCACGCACCACGAGTCCGAGACGCCGCGCTCCATCCAGCTCTACGGCGTCGACCCGAAGACCGTCTCCGAGGCGGTCACCATGCTCGTCGCCGAAGACCGGGCCGATCACATCGACCTGAACTTCGGATGCCCCGTGCCGAAGGTCACCCGCAAGGGCGGCGGCGCCGCGCTGCCGTGGAAGAGCGGGCTCTTCCGCGACATCGTCGAGGGCGCGGTGCGGGCTGCCGGCGACACCCCGCTCACCATCAAGATGCGCAAGGGCATCGACGCCGACCACCTCACCTACCTCGAGGCCGGCCGCATCGCCGAGGGCGCGGGCGTCGCCGCCGTCGCGCTGCACGCGCGCACCGCCTCCGAGTTCTACTCGGGCCAGGCCGACTGGTCGGCCATCGCGAGGCTCAAAGAGACGGTCACGAGCGTGCCCGTGCTCGGCAACGGCGACATCTGGTCGGCCGACGACGCGCTCCGCATGGTCGCCGAGACCGGCTGCGACGGCGTCGTCGTCGGGCGCGGATGCCTCGGCCGTCCGTGGCTCTTCGGCGACCTCGCCGCGGCGTTCCGAGGCGAGTCGCAGAGCTTCCACCCGTCGCTCGGGCAGGTCGCGCAGACCTTCCGTCGTCACGCCGAGCTGCTCACGGAGTTCTTCGACAGCGAAGAGCGCGGGTGCCGCGACATCCGCAAGCACGTCGCCTGGTACTTCAAGGGCTATCCCGTCGGGGGCGACCTGCGTGCCCGTCTCGCGACCGTCGAGTCGCTCGTGCAGCTCGACGAACTGCTCGGCACGCTCGACTGGTCGATGCCCTACCCGGGCGAAGGCGCCGAGGGGCCGCGCGGCCGCGCCGGCACGCCCAAGAAGCCGGCACTGCCCGAAGGCTGGCTCGACTCGCAGGAGCTCGCCGGCCACGACCGCGTGACGCTCGTCGACGCCGAACTCGATACGAGCGGCGGCTGAGCATGCGCGAACCACTCTTCGGCGGCTACGAGGCCGCCGACACCGAGCGCTGGCTCCCCGAAGAGCACTCCTCGCGGCGCAGCGACTTCGCGCGCGACCGTGCCCGCCTGCTGCACTCGAGCGCGCTCCGCCGGCTCGCGGCGAAGACCCAGGTGCTGAGCCCCACGGCCGGGCTCGACTTCGCCCGCAACCGCCTCACGCACTCGCTCGAGGTCGCGCAGGTCGGCCGCGAGCTCGCCTCGAGCCTCGGACTCGACCCCGACGTCGTCGACACCGCGTGCCTCGCCCACGACCTCGGGCACCCGCCCTTCGGTCACAACGGCGAGAAGGCGCTCAACACCTGGGCGGCCGACATCGGCGGCTTCGAGGGTAACGCGCAGACCCTGCGACTGCTCACGCGGCTCGAGCCCAAGGTCTTCGGGCCCGATGGGCGCAGCTACGGCCTGAACCTCACCCGTGCGAGCCTCGACGCGAGCTGCAAGTACCCGTGGCCCGAGGCGACGAGCGTCGCCGACCCTTCCGGCCGCGCCAAGTTCGGCTTCTACCAGAGCGACACCGAGGTGTTCCGCTGGCTCCGCGCCGGCGCCCCCGAGCGCCGACTCTGCATCGAGGCGCAGGTCATGGACCTCAGCGACGACATCGCCTATTCGGTGCACGACTTCGAAGACGCCATCGTCAACGGCTACATCGACGTCGCCGCCCTCGGCGCGCGCGTCGACCACGAGAACCTCGTCACGTCGATGCACGAGTGGGTCGGCGGTTCGATCACCCACGACGAGCTCATCGCCGCGTTCGATCGCCTCGACTCGCTCGACGGCTGGCTCGACACGTGGAACGGCAGCCGATTCGACCAGGGTCGCCTGAAGAACCTGACGAGCCAGCTCATCGGCCGCTTCGCGCACGCCGCGACCTCGGCGACCCGATCGGCGTTCCCGCTCGCGAGCCTCATCCGCTTCGACGCCGACGTCATCGTGCCGCGCGAGATCCAGGCCGAGATCGCGGTGCTGAAGGGCATCGTCGCGGCGTACGTCATGTCGAAGAACACGCGCCAGCCGATCTACCACCAGCAGCGCGAGGTGCTCACGGCGTTGGCCGATGTGCTGCTCGCGACGGGGGAGCAGCACCTCGATGCGGGATTCGCCGAAGACTGGCAGGCCGCGGGTGACGACACCGCACGCAAGCGCGTCGTCGTCGATCAGGTCGCGAGCCTCACCGACCAGTCGGCCCTCGCCTGGTACGAGCGCCTCGTGCAGCAGTGACGCGTCGGGTGTTCGGCGTTCGATGCCCGGCAGCGAACTAGGATGAGAGCCATGGCGGGCCGAATTCGACAGAGCGATGTCGATGAGGTGAAGGCCCGCACGAACATCGCCGACATCGTGGGCGAGCACGTCAGCCTGAAGTCCGCCGGCGTCGGTTCGATGAAGGGCCTCTGCCCCTTCCACGACGAGCGCAGCCCGAGCTTCCACGTGCGCCCGGGGCTCGGCTACTACCACTGCTTCGGCTGCGGCGAGTCGGGCGACGTCTACTCGTTCCTGCAGCGCATGGACCACGTCTCGTTCACCGAGGCGGTCGAGCGACTCGCGGGCCGCATCGGATTCGAGCTGCACTACGAAGACGGCGGTCAGGCATCCGACCACGGCAACCGGGCGCGGCTCCTCGCCGCCAACCAGGCGGCGGCCGAGTTCTTCGTCGAACGGCTCGGCGCGCCCGACGCCGAGGTCGGTCGCCGGTTCCTCGGCGAGCGCGGCTTCGACGCCGAGGCCGCCCGGCGCTTCGGCGTGGGCTTCGCGCCCAAGAGCTGGGACGCCCTGACCGATCACCTCAAGGGTCGCGGCTTCACGACCGAGGAGCTCTCGGCCTCGGGTCTCGTGTCCCAGGGCGATCGGGGCGTCTACGACCGATTCCGCGGCCGGCTCGTGTGGCCGATCCGCGACGTCACCGGCCAGACCGTCGGCTTCGGCGCGCGGCGCCTGCTCGACGACGACAAGGGCCCCAAGTACCTGAACACCCCCGAGACCGCGATCTACCACAAGTCGCAGGTGCTCTACGGGCTCGACCTCGCCAAGCGCGACATCTCGAAGACCCACCGGGTCGTCGTCGTCGAGGGGTACACCGACGTCATGGCGTGCCATCTCGCCGGTGTCACGACGGCGATCGCGACGTGCGGCACCTCGTTCGGCGTCGACCACATCAAGGTGCTGCGCCGCGTGCTCGGCGATGCCTCGGGCGTCGGCGAGGTCGTCTTCACGTTCGACGGCGACGCCGCCGGCCAGCAGGCGGCGATCCGCGCCTTCGGCGAAGAGCAGCGCTTCGCCGCCCAGACGTTCGTCGCCGTCGCCCCCGACGGGCTCGACCCGTGCGACCTGCGCCTCGCGCGCGGCGACGCCGCCGTGCGGACCCTCATCGAGTCGCGCACGCCGATGTTCGAGTTCGTCATCAAGCACACGCTCTCCCGCTACGACCTCGAGACGGTCGAGGGTCGGGTGGCCGCGCTGCGAGCGGCGGCTCCCGTCGTCGCCGACATCCGCGACCCCGCGCTGCGGCCCGGGTACACCCGCGAGCTCGCCCGCATGCTCGGCGTCGAGCTCGGCGAGGTCACGCGCGCGGTGCGCTCGGCATCGAGCCGGTCGAAGTCGGGGGAGGCGGGCTCCGGCCAGCCCGCGGCATCCGTCACCGCCGGCGGCGGCAACGGCGAGGCGGCGGAGGTCCCCGAGCGCCCGTTCTCCATCACCCAGCTGCCGAACGACCCCGCGACCCGCCTCGAACGCGACGCCCTCCAGGCGATGGTGCAGCATCCCGGCACCGTCGGCGCCGACCTGCTCCGCCACGCGATCGACTGCCGCTTCGGCAATCCGTCGCTCGCGGTGATCCGCGACGGCATCGCCTCGGTGCTCGCCTCGTCCGATCCGCAGGTGCGCGTCGACCGGGTCGTCGCCGAGGTGCCCGCGCCGTTCGCGAGCCTCGTGCAGCAGCTCGCGGTCGCGCCGATGCCGCACCGCAGCGAGGCCGAGCTCACGGTGTACGTGCAGGGCGTGGTGAGTGCGCTCGTCGATCGTGAGCTGCTGCGGCAGAAGTCCGAGCTGCTCGGGCGACTGCAACGCACCGACCGCACCGATGCCGCCGCGTATGCGGCCCTGCAGCGCGCCCTCGTCGAGATCGAGAGCGAGCGGCGAGCCCTCAGGGCCGACTGAGGTGATCCGCGCCGAAGACGGCCGATCACGCGCATCGGTTGCGTCCAAGGTTGCAGAACGGTAAACATTCCGCCGGAGAGCCGTCGCTCCGAGCACCATTTCGAGGCTGTGTGCTACGTCTTGGGGATACGAAAACGCGACTGCGCACTGCGCAGCGCGATTCAGTCCTGACAGGAAGAGGTAGACGGATATGACATCCGCATCCAAGAACGGGCGGCGCGGCCTCGTCGCAGTGGCCGGTCTCTCGGCCGCAGCCCTCGCATTCGCCGGCTGCTCCGCCGGTGGCGGGGCAGACGAGGCTTCGGGCAGCTCGATCACCGTCGGCACGACCGACAAGGTGACCACGCTCGACCCGGCCGGCTCGTACGACAACGGCTCGCTCGCCGTGCAGACGCAGGTCTTCCCGTACCTGCTGAACACCGACTACCAGAGCACCGACGTCGTCCCCGACCTCGCGGAGTCGGCCGAGTTCACCTCGCCGACCGAGTACACGGTCAAGCTTCCCGCAGGCCTCAAGTGGGCCAACGGCAACGACCTCACGGCCGACGACGTCAAGTTCTCGTTCGACCGCCAGATCGCGATCGCCGACCCCAACGGCGCATCGAGCCTGCTCTACAACCTCGACAGCACCGAGGTCGTCGACGACACGACCGTCGTCTTCCACCTCAAGGCCGAGAACGACCAGGTCTTCCCGCTCATCCTCACGAGCTTCCCGGGCGCCATCGTCGATGACGAGGTCTTCGCGGCCGACGAGCTGACGCCCGACGACGACATCGTCGCGGCGAACGCCTTCGCAGGCCCGTACACGATCGCGAGCTACGACTTCAACACGCTCATCTCGTTCAAGAAGAACCCCGAGTACAAGGGCCTTCTCGCCGAGGCGAAGACCGACACGGTCAACCTGAAGTACTACGCCGAGTCGTCGAACCTGAAGCTCGACGTGCAGGAGGGCGGCATCGACGTCGCCTACCGCAGCCTCTCCGCGACCGACATCGACGACCTCAAGGGCAACGACAAGGTCAACGTGGTCGAGGGCCCCGGTGGCGAGATCCGCTACATCGTCTTCAACTTCGACACGCAGCCGTACGGCGCGAAGACGCCCGAGGCCGACCCGGCCAAGGCACTCGCCGTGCGTCAGGCCGTCGCCGACCTCATCGACCGCGATGAGCTCGCCGACCAGGTCTACAAGGGCACCTACACGCCGCTGTACTCCTACGTGCCCGCCGGCATCGCAGGTGCGGTCGAGCCGCTCGTCGAGATGTACGGCGACGGCCAGGGTGCGCCCGACGCCGACAAGGCCGCCGAGCGCCTCACGGCTGCCGGCGTGACCACTCCGATCGAGCTGAACCTGCAGTACTCGAACGACCACTACGGCCCCTCGTCGGCCGACGAGTACGCGCTCATCAAGGACCAGCTCGAGTCGACCGGCCTGTTCACGGTGAACCTGCAGACCACCGAGTGGGTGCAGTATTCCGAGGACCGCACCTCCGACGTGTACCCGGCCTACCAGCTGGGCTGGTTCCCCGACTACTCGGACGCCGACAACTACGTCACGCCGTTCTTCCTGATCGAGAACTTCCTCGGGAACCACTACGTGAACCAGGAAGTCAACGACCTGATCATCAAGCAGGCCTCCGAGCCCGACCCCGCAACGCGCACCGCCGACATCGAGTCGATCCAGCAGAAGGTGGCGGCCGACCTGTCGACCGTGCCGTACCTGCAGGGCGCTCAGGTCGCCGTGACGGGCACCGACGTGGAGGGCGCTGACCAGACGCTCGACGCTTCGTTCAAGTTCCGCTACGCGGCACTGTCGAAGGGCTGAGCCGGCTGAACGGCTAGAGTCACTTCTACGCAAGGAACGGATGGCCCGCTCTCCGGAGCGGGCCATCCGCATTCGAGCCTCACCCGATTGGCGAACATTGACCTCAACGACGACGGCGCCCGCCAGTAGCGCGTCCCCCGCAAAACGGAGACCACCCAGATCCTCCGGTGGCGGCCTCGGCCGCTACATCATCGTGCGGGCCCTCCTCATCATCCCGACGGTGTTCATCCTGGTCACCCTGGTATTCGTGCTCATGCGCTCGACCGGCGACCCGATCACCGCGAAGCTCGGCGGGCAGCTCCCGGCCGACCAACTCGCCGAGCGCATCCACGCCGCGGGCTACGACCGGCCCCTGATCGTGCAGTACCTCGAGTACCTCGGGCAGATCGCCACGGGCAACTTCGGCACCTCGCTGACCGACAACCGCCCGATCACCGAGATCCTCGTCACCTACGGCGCCGCGACCCTCGAGCTCGCGTTCTACGCCCTCCTCGTCGCCTTCGTCGTCGGCATCCCGTTCGGGCTCATCGCCGCGTACTTCCGCGACAAGGGGCAGGATGCCGCGCTGCGCGTGTTCGCCATCCTCTGCTACGCCACGCCGGTCTTCTTCTCGGGCCTGCTGCTGAAGCTCATCTTCTCGGTGTGGCTCGGTTGGCTGCCGGTGGCAGGGCGGGCCTCGGTCGGTGCGCAGCTCCAGATGGAGTTGCTGCCGAACAAGACGGGGCTCTACACGATCGATGCGATCATGACGGGAGATCCGGCGGTGCTCGGCGACGTGCTCGCACACGCCGTTCTGCCCGCCATCGCGCTCGGCCTCCTCACGGCGGGCGTGTTCCTCCGGCTCGTGCGCACCAACGTCATCGGCACGCTCTCGACCGACTACGTCGACGCCGCGCGTTCACGCGGCGTGAGCGAGTACCGGCTCGTGCGCAAGCACGCCTACCGCCCGGCACTCATTCCGATCATCACGGTGATCGGACTCCAGATCGCACTCCTCCTGGGCGGCGCGGTGCTGACCGAGACGACGTTCGAATGGAACGGGCTCGGGTTCCAGCTCGTCGAGTACATCAAGGCTCGCGACTTCGTCGCCGTGCAGGGCATCGTAGCGCTGCTCGCCGTGATCGTCGCGCTCACCAACTTCATCGTCGACATCATCGCGGCGCTCATCGACCCGAGGGTGAGGTACTGACATGTCGACCGACACCGTCATCCGCGCACCGAAGCGGCGCCTCCGCGACCGCATTCCCGTCGTGCACCAGTTGCGCCAGAGCGTCGGCCTCCAGCGCGGAATGCTCATCGCGGGCCTCGTGCTCACCGGCCTCTTCGTGTTCGTTGCGATTTTCGCTCCGCTCATCGCCCCATACGGGTTCGCGCAGCTGCGTGACGCGGCGGGGCCGTTCGGCAGCCAGCAGCCGCCCTCGGCCGAGCACCTCTTCGGCACGACCGTCGGCGGCTACGACGTGCTCTCGCGTGTGCTGTGGGGGGCGCAGACCGCCATTCTCGTCATCATCATCGCGGTGACCCTCTCGCTCTTCGCCGGCGTGCTGCTCGGCCTCGTCTCCGGATACTTCGGCGGCTGGCTCGACAAGGTGCTCGTCGTCGTCTGCGACGCCATCTACGCCTTCCCGTCGCTCCTCCTCGCGATCGTCATGGCGATCGTGATCTCCGGAGGTCAATCGAACCTCTGGGGCGGAGTGTTCGCGGCCGCCATCTCGATCACGGTCGTGTTCATCCCGCAGTACTTCCGCGTGATCCGCGCCGAGACGGTGCGCATCAAGGCCGAGGCGTACGTCGAGTCGGCGAAGGTGCTCGGTGCTTCCAACAGCCGAGTCATGTTCCGGCACGTGCTGCGCAACGCGACCCGAACGCTGCCGCTCATCTTCACGCTGAACTCGTCCGAGGCGATCCTGACGCTCGCGGGCCTCGGCTTCATCGGCTTCGGCATCGAGCCCACAGCCGCCGCCGAATGGGGCTACGACCTGCAGAAGGCGCTCTCCGACGTCTCGAGCGGCATCTGGTGGACGGCCCTCTACCCGGGCCTCGCGATCGTGCTCGTGGTGCTCGGCATCACGCTCGTCGGCGAGAGCCTGAACGACCTCGCAGACCCGCGCCTGCGCGGCCGTCGACGCGTCGCCCAGGCCTCGGGCGAGGTCGCCGAGACATCCGTGGTCCCCGGCGGCACGCTCGTCGCCGGCCCCGGAGGTCTCGCGGGTCTCGAAGACGGCGAATCATTCGACGAACACGGAATCGGGGTCCGCTCATGAGCACGGTCGTCAACATCGAGCGACTCGGCGTCTCGTTCGCCACCGACGCCGGCGCGGTCAAGGCCGTCGACGACGTCTCGCTGAAGGTCGAGCGCGGCGAGGTCCTCGCGATCGTCGGCGAGTCGGGCTCCGGCAAGACCGTCACCGCGAAGACGATCCTCGGCCTGCTGCCCGAGACGGCCACCGCGAGCGGAGCGGTCATCCTCTCGAACAAGGCCGGCACCGCCGAGAGCGATGTCGTATCGCTGTCGAAGAAGCAGTTGCGGGCCGTCAGGGGCACGGATGTCGCGATGGTGTTCCAGGAGCCCTCGAGCGCCCTGAACCCCGTGTACACCGTCGGCTGGCAGATCATCGAGGGCCTCCGCGCCCACTCCTCGATCTCGGCGAAGGATGCCCGGGCGAAGGCGATCGAGATCCTCGGTCGCGTCGGCATCCCCGACCCCGAGCACCGCATCGACCACTACCCGCACCAGTTCTCGGGCGGGCAGAAGCAGCGCATCGTCATCGCCATGGCGCTCGTGCTCGACCCCGGACTGATCGTCGCCGACGAGCCGACCACGGCCCTCGACGTGACCGTGCAGGCCGAGATCCTCGACCTGCTCCGCCGTTGCCGCGACGAGTTCGGCATGGGCATCGTGCTCATCACCCACAACATGGGCGTCGTCGCCGACCTCGCCGACCGCGTGGCGGTGATGTACCAGGGCAAGGTGGTCGAAGAGGCCGACGCCAAGACGCTCTTCGCATCGCCGAAGGCCGAGTACACGAAGGCCCTGCTCGCAGCGGTGCCGTACGTCGGCACCGGCACGGCGAGCGCGATCGAACGTGCGGCGCGACGACCCGCCGACTGGGTCGAGCAGGCGCCGGTGGTCGAGGCATCCGGTCTCGAGATCGTCTACCCGGGCCGCTTCGGGCGCCCGGGCTTCCAGGCCGTCCGCAGCGTCGACTTCGTGATCCGTCCGGGCGAGGTGCTCGGGCTGGTGGGGGAGTCCGGCTCGGGCAAGACCACGATCGGCCGTGCGATCGCGGGCCTGACGAAGGTCACGGGCGGCTCGCTGCGCGTGCTCGGCCATGAGATGAACGGCGTGCGCGAGCGCGAGTTCCGGCCGCTGCGCAGTCGCATCGGGTTCGTCTTCCAGGACCCGGCATCGAGCTTCAACCCGCTGCTGACGATCGCCGAGTGCGTCGCCGAACCGCTCGTCATCCACGGCCGGGCGTCGAACCCCGCGGCGGCGCGCAAGCGGGTCGATGAGCTGCTCGAGGCGGTGCAGCTGCCGAAGGCCTTCGGCGATCGCTACCCGCACGAGCTCTCGGGCGGGCAGCGCCAGCGCGCGAGCCTCGCGCGTGCGCTCGCGCTCGAGCCCGAGCTGCTGATCGCCGACGAGCCGACGTCGGCGCTCGACGTCTCGGTGCAGGCCCGCGTGCTCGAGCTCTTCGCAGAGCTGCAGCGCGAGTTCGGCTTCGCCTCGCTCTTCATCAGCCACGACCTCGCCGTCGTCGACATCCTCGCCGACCGCATCGCGGTGCTCTACCGCGGTTCCCTCGTCGAGGAGGGCACGGGTGCCGAGGTGCTCGGCGCACCGAGCGACCCGTACACGCAGCGGCTGCTCGCCTCGCTCCCGGTTCCCGATCCGGTCGCTCAGGCCGAGCGTCGCGAAGAGCTGCGCCGCCTCCGGGAGGCCGTCTGATGCGTGGTGCCGCCCACGGCTACCCGATCGTGCTCGACGACCTGTCGGTCGAGTATCCGGCGAAGGGTCCGAGTCCCGCACACGTCGCCCTGCACGGGCTGAGCTTCTCGGTGGCTCCGGGCGAGGTGCTCGGCCTGCTGGGCAGCGCGGGCAGCGGCAAGAGCACGCTCGCGCGGTTGCTCTCGGGCGTCGCGTTCGACACGCGCTCGGCCGAGGGTCGGCCGCTCATCACGGGCGGCGACGCCACCGTGCTCGGGCAGTCGCTGCGCGGCATCCCGAAGCGGAAGCTCCCCGAGTACCAGTTCCACGTCGGCTACCTGCCGCAGGACGCCGCGTCGACGCTGCCCGCCGACCGCACCGTCGCCGAGATCATCGGGGAGCCGATCCTCGAGCGCGATCACCGCTACAACGCGCGTGCCCTCGCGACGCGGGTCGCGACGATGCTCGACGGCGTGCGGCTCCCGCTCGGCAAGCTCGACCTGTACCCGTACGAGCTCTCGGGCGGGCAGCGGCAGCGGGTCGCGCTGGCGCGCGCGCTCGTGCTGGGGCCCTCCGTGCTCATCGCCGACGAGCCCACGGCCGGCATCGATCTCACGGTGCGAGATGTCGTCGCCCAGCTGATCGGCGAACTCCAGCGCGAGCACACCTTCTCGGCGGTCATCATCAGCCACGACCTGCCCGTGCTGCGCAGCACCGCGAAGCGCGTCGCGGTGCTCGACCGGGGTCGTCTCGTGGCGATCGGCACGATCGACGAGGTGCTCGACGATCCTCGGCACCCGTACGTGAAGGCTCTCGCCGGCGCACTCGACGCCGGCCACGCGGTGATCGACGACCTCGATCTGGGTCCTTCGGTATGACGGATGCCGCGGTGCCGGTGCCGCGCGTGCGCCATCGCGTCGTGCCGGGCGCGGGCGAGGAGCATCGTGCCGCCCCGACGCCGGTCGAGTCAGGGCCGATCGCGATCCTGCCGACGGCGGAGGCGGCGTTCGTCGATGCGATCGAGCGTGTCGGCGGCGTCGTCGCACCGCTGACGGCGGCGACGCGCGGGCTCGTGTGGACCGCGTCATCCGGAGGCGGCGAACTCGCGCGTGTGCTCGACGAGCACCCCTCGATCGCATGGCTGCAGCTGCCCTGGGCGGGTGTGGACGCGTTCGCCGGGCTCATCAGGCACGCCGCCGGTGACGGTCGCGTCTGGACGAGCGCGAAGGGCGCGTACGCGCAGCCCGTCGCCGAGCACGCGCTCATGCTCGTGCTCGCGGTGCTCAGGGAGGTGCCGCGGCGCCTCCGGGCGACGTCCTGGCACGTCGACGAGCTCGGCCGTACGCTCTACGGTGCGAACGTCGTGATCGTCGGCGCCGGCGGCATCGCCGTCGAGCTGCTCCGCCTGCTCGCTCCGTTCGGGGCTCACGTGACGGTCGTGCGGCGAAGCACGGAGCCGGTGGCCGGGGCGGAGCGCACCCTGCCGACGGCACAGCTCGGCGAGGCGCTCGACGACGCCGACGTGGTCGTGCTCGCGGCGGCCCTCACGGGCGACTCCCGAGGACTGTTCGGCGAAGCGGAACTGCGGCGGATGCCCCGCGGTGCCGTGCTCGTCAACGTCGCGCGCGGCGGACTCGTCGACACCGAGGCGCTCGTCGACGCCCTGGAGTCCGGTCACCTCGGCGGTGCCGGACTCGACGTCACCGACCCCGAACCGCTGCCAACGGGGCATCCGCTCTGGCAGGCGCCGGGCTGCATCGTGACGCCGCACGTCGCCGACACCGAGGAGATGACGGTGCCGCTCTTCGCCGAGCGCATCTCGCAGAACGTGCTCGCGTTCCTCGGCGACGGCGACTTCGTGGGCCGGATCGATCCCGTGGCGGGCTACTGAGCCTGCCGGCGTCGCCCATGGCATTGTCGAGGCGGCCTCGGATTGGGAGTCGGGCCAACCTTTTGCTAGAGTATCCATCGCTGAACAAGCGATCCTCCATAGCTCAATTGGCAGAGCAATCGGCTGTTAACCGGTAGGTTCTTGGTTCGAGTCCAAGTGGGGGAGCAATCGCGGCCCGGTCTCTTCGGAGGCCGGGCCGTTCTCGTTTTCGGCTTCACTCGCCGTGTTCCGGCCCGCTCATCTCGGCGCGTCGAGCTCCTTCGCCATCCAGAGGTCGGCGTAGCGAGCATCGCTGAACGCCGGCACTTCTCGGTAGCCCGCGCGGCGGTACAGGCGCTGCGCCTCGACGAGGTCGCCGCGCACGTCGAGTCGCATCCGCCGCACTCCGTGCTGCGCCGCCACGCGCTCGACCTCGCCGATCAGGTCCGCTCCGAGGCCGCGGCCGCGCGCCTCCGCCGTGATGAAGACACGCGTGAGCTCGCCGACCTCGTGGTCGACGTACCGCACCCCGGCGCAACCGAGTACCCGTTCGCCGTCGCGCGCGACGATGAACGCTCCGGTCTCGCCCTGCAGATCGTCGCTCGGCTCGTCGACGAGCGTCTCCTCGATCTCGGCGGCCGTCGCAGGGCGGCCGTGGTATCGGCCGATGATGTCGTCGTAGTAGCGACGGAGGATCCGGCGGGGGGACTCGGTCGTCGGGTCGGCGCGAACGAAGATGAGCACGCGCCAACGCTAGTCGAGAGCACTCGACCCGGAATCGGGGTGACCGCGGCCGGATATTCTGATGGACGGAACAGGAGGGTCTGTGGACGAGCGCACCGCTGCCGACGCGTCTGCCGCCGGCGACGGCGACGGCGCTGCTGTCGAGCGCTCGACGGCGGTCCGCGACAGCCTCGCGGTGGGGCTCGCGACGGCGATCTACGGAGTCTCGTTCGGCGCGCTCTCGGTAGCCGCGGGCCTCGACATCTGGCAGACCTGCTTCCTCAGCCTCGTGATGTTCACGGGGGGCTCGCAGTTCGCGCTCGTGGGCGTGCTCGCGAGCGGGGGAGTCGCGGCGGGAGGCTCGGCGATCGCGACTGCGGCGATGCTCGGAATCCGCAACGTCGTCTACGGCATGCGCATGAAGCCGATCGTCGACGACGTCGACCCCGTCACCGGACGCGGCAGCATCTGGCGCCGGGTCGCAGCCGCCTGGGTCACGATCGACGAGTCGACGGCGGTCGCCCTCGCACAGCCGAACGATCGCGCCGCGCGCATCGGCTTCTGGGTGACCGGCATCACGATCTTCGTCGGCTGGAACCTCACGACGCTCGCCGGCGCCCTCATCGGCGACGCGATCGGCGACACGCGCGCCTGGGGGCTGGATGCCGCGGCGGCCGCCGCCTTCCTCGGGCTGCTGTGGCCGCGCCTCAAGCGATTCCAGGCCGGGGCGGTCGCGGTGGCCGCGGCCGTCGTCGCGACCCTCATGACGCCCGTGCTCATGCCCGGCCTTCCCGTGCTCGTCGCTGCCGTGGTCGCGATCGTCGTCGGCTGGTTCAACCTCTTCGATCGGCGGCGCGCGTCGTGACCACCTGGCACATCATCCTCATCGCGAGTGCGGCGACGCTCGCGCTCAAGCTCGTCGGGCACCTCGTGCCGGCCGGGTTCCTCGAGCGCGAGCGTCCGGCGCGCATCGCCGACCTCCTGACCGTCGCGCTGCTCGCTGCGCTCATCGCGGTGCAGACCCTCGGCGTCGGCCAGGAGATCGTGGTCGACGCGCGGGTTCCGGCCCTGATCGTCGCCGCGGCGCTCTACGCGCTCAGAGTGCCGTTCATCGTGGTCGTCGCGGTTGCCGCGCTCGTCGCCGCGGGCATCCGCGCACTGGCGTGATCCGGCGCCACGCGACAACCGCTGGGCTCGGGGCGTTCAGGCGTCGAGGTCGTCGACGCCCGGCATCCACTGCTGGCCGGGCCGTCCCCAGCCGAGCTTGCGGGTGATCTTCGCGACGATGCGCTGGTCGCGCTCACCGAGGCGGTCGACGTAGAGCGTGCCATCGAGGTGGTCGAACTCGTGCTGGAAGATGCGTGCGAGCCATCCCTCGGCCTCGATCGCGAATCGCTCTCCGTCGATGTCGGTCGCACGGAGGATCGCGCGCTCGGCGCGGCGCAGCCCGAATCGTTCGCCGGGGAACGAGAGGCAGCCCTCCTCCTCGTCGATGTCGGGTTCGCCGGCAGGAGGCGGGGTGATCCAGAGCTCGGGATTGATTGCGACGCCCCGCCAGCGGGTGCCGTCTTCATCGACCCATCCGTACGTGAAGAGACGCAGCCCCACGCCGACCTGCGGGCCGGCGAGGCCGACGCCCGGCGCGGCATCCATCGTGTCGAACATGTCGGCCACGAGGGTGCGGATCTCGTCGTCGATCTCGGCGACGGGGAGGGCGGGGGAATGCAGCACCGGATCGCCGGTGATTCGAATGGGGAGCACGGCCATTCGGCAAGGATATCCGGCACGGAACGGGTAGGGTCGATGCGTGGAACCGGACCTGAGCGACCTCACCGAGCAGATCGCACTCGACCCCACCCAGTTCATCGGAATCCCGCTCGCCCTCGTCGGCGCCGTGTTCCTGTCCCTCGGAGCGCAGTTCCAGCACCGGGGCGTCGTCAAGGTCGAGTCGCGCACCGTCGACAGCTTCGGCAAGGGGCTGAACTTCAAGCAGCTCGCGCTGCTCCTCGCGCGGCCCTCGTGGGTGATCGGCACGGTCATGCTCGGCCTCGCGATCGTGTTCCAGCTGTCGAGCCTCTACTTCGCACCGCTCATCGTGGTGCAGCCGCTCGGGGCGATCGCGCTCGTCATCACCTCGATCCTCAACTCGCGCATCAACCACGTGAAGCTGAACAGCAAGTCGATCACGGCGATCGTGATGTGCGTCGGCGGCGTCTTCCTCTTCGTCGGCGTCGCGGCGTTCACGGCGGTCGACAAGCCGGTCACCGACCGGCAGCTGGTCACGATCCTCATCATCCTCGCCGTCGTGCTCGCACTCGCGGGTCTCACGTTCGCGCTGTTCCGCCAGCACATCCGCGCGATCTACTACGTCATCATGGCCGGCGTGCTCTACGGCTTCGTCGCCACCCTCGCCAAGGTCGTGATCGGTCGGGTCGAGCAGGGGGAGTTCGAGTGGCTCACCGCGCTCTGCGTGATCGGCCTGCTCGGCGCCGCCGCCCTCGGCGCGTACTTCGTGCAGAACGCGTACGCCTCCGGCCCGCCCGACCTGGTCATCGCCGGACTCACGGTCGTCGACCCGATGGTCGCCGTCGCGATCGGCATCGCCGTGCTCGGCGAGGCTTCGCAGGCGCCCCTCTGGGCGATCGGCGTCTTCATCGTGGCGGGGGTCATCGCCGTCTGGGGTGTCTTCCAACTCGCCCGAAACCACCCCCAGACGCGCCTGTGAGCTGAACGGAACCGGCTCCGACGACATGCGCGCGCTGGGGAGCATCCTTTGCGCTGCGTAGACTATCGTCGGATTCATTCCGTGCGTCGAGCCGCCTGCCGCAGCGCCCCGACGCCCCGACGAGGGCCGATCGCCCTCGATCCCTTGAAATGGTGAGGAACAACCCCACGTGTCAGACACCCCCGGTGCGAGTACTTCCGGCACCGCCGGAGCCGAGACCGAGCGACCGCTCACGGTTCTGATCGGCGCCGACACCTTCGCCCCCGACGTCAACGGTGCAGCGCGCTTCGCCGAGCGACTCGCAGCAGGCCTCGCCGAGCGCGGCCACGACGTGCACGTCATGGCCCCCGCCGGGAACCGCAAGCACGGCACCTGGAAGGAGGTGCACGAGGGTCAGGAGATCACCGCGCACCGCCTGCTCAGCTGGCGCTGGTACCCGCACGACTGGCTGCGGTTCGCGCTGCCGTGGCGCATCAAGCAGAACAGCGCCAGGGTCATCGACCAGGTCAAGCCCGACGTCGTGCACTTCCAGTCGCACATCATCACCGGCCGCGGCCTCTCGGTCGAAGCCCAGAAGCGCGGCATCCGCATCGTCGGCACCAACCACTTCATGCCCGAGAACATGCTCGAATTCACGCTGCTGCCCGCGGCGTGGCAGGAGTGGGCCGTGGGTCTCGCCTGGAAGGCGGCACGCCGTACCTTCGGGCGCGCCGAGTCCGTGACGACGCCGACCCGCAAGGCCGCGCAGTTCCTCGAGAAGCACACCGGCCTCGTCGGCGTGCACGCGATCTCGTGCGGCATCGACGCGCACAAGTACTCGCCCGACTGGGAGCCGCGCACCGAGAACCGCATCCTCTTCGTCGGCCGGGTCACCGGCGAGAAGCAGATCGACGTGCTGCTGCGCGCGCTCACGCTGCTGCCGAAGGAGCTCGACGCGAAGGTCGAGATCGTCGGCGGCGGCGACCAGAAGAAGCACCTCGAGCACATGGCGGTCGAACTCGGCATCGCCGACCGGGTGACGTTCACCGGCTACGTGACCGACGACCAGCTCCGCGAGGCCTACCACCGCGCGTCGGTGCTCGCCATGCCCTCGATCGCCGAACTGCAGAGCATCGTCACGATGGAGGCCATGGCATCGGCCCTGCCCGTCGTCGCCGCGAACGCGATGGCGCTGCCGCACCTCGTGCACGACGGCGAGAACGGCTACCTCTTCGAGCCCAGCAACGCCGAAGACCTCGCCGCGAAGCTGCGCGTCGTGCTCGAGGCGTCGCCGGCCGAGTACCGCGCGCTGAAGGAGGGGTCGATCCGACTCATCGCCGCACACGACATCCAGCGCACGATCTCGACCTTCGAGAGTCTGTATCGTGGGAAGCCGGTGACCGATCCGGTCACCGACGCCGCACCGGCGGCCACTTCGGAGTGACCCGGTGCGCGGGGCGGTAGCTCAGCTGGTCAGAGCAGTGGACTCATAATCCATCGGTCACGGGTTCAAGTCCCGTCCGCCCTACGCTTTGAATACGGGCGCCAATCAGGGGTGCTCGGGCACTCAGGGCCCGCATCGGTGCTTCTTGGGTGTGCTGGGCTCGCTGACTGCTTCGTGCGAGCCTAGCGGCGGGTCGCGCCGAATCATCGGCATACGGTGAATGGGTTGACGCCCGAAATGGGCATCCCGCGGGAGTGGACAACTTCACTAACATCGCTCCATGTCTCGACATTCTTCGACCCCATGTGTGAAGCAGGGCTATGCCGATCAGGCGGCCGCACGGGCCGCGCTGGTACGGATCCAGGAGAAGCTGGCAGCGAAGCGCTCGTCGCGCGCCATGCCGGTCCGGGTGTACCCGTGCGACCGGTGTCTGGGCTGGCACACCACCGCGAAACGCCAGAAGCGTATGGCGGCGTGGGACAAGGATCCGGGCTGGGATCGAACTTCGGAGGAGATCGCCCGCATTGACGCGCTGCTTCGCAATGAGGTGCGTTCGCAACTATGAGGCCTGGCACACTGCATCGGTCCGGCGACATCGCGGCATTCATCGGCAACGGCGAAACGCGATTGATTGCAGCCGCGTATCGTGATCTGGCCCGTCCGGGGGAGTTGTACGTACTTCCCGACAATCAGGCGCGTGAGCGTCGAGAGTGGGCCAAGCGCGAGTTGCGGTGTATGTTCGCGGATTGTCCGGCACCTGACCTCACTACGGTCGGGCGTGCGAACGCACGCGACGGCTTTGCCCATTTTCGTGGCGGCGGCAGGCACGCTCCTGAGTCCGTGAACCATCGGCAGGGGAAGGTGGTCGTCGCGAGGTGGTTGCGCCACCTCTACGGTGATGATGCAGTCGCAATCGAGGCGGCTACGGATACGCAGCGTTCGAGGGTGGCTGACGTACTCCTGACTCATCCCAAGACGCGGCGCCGAGTCGCCTTCGAGGTGCAGTACGCCCAGCTCAGCGTTGCCGAGTGGCGCGAACGGCACGAGTCGTACGTCCGTCAGGGAGTCATCGACGTCTGGCTTTGGGGGCATACCCGCATTCGTGCTAGCCGCTCAGAACACGCGTTCGCGCCCTACCGTCTCGATGATGTTCAGGACGAGTTGCGCAAGGCTGGCATGCGCGTCACCTTCATCAATCCTGAGTTGGCGCAGTTGGCCGTCGCGATCCACCGTTCCGACAGTTTGGTCTCGCTTGCGAGAAAGCGTGAAGTCGATCTCTTGCCCTTCGAGCTTCAGTCGATTCGGCTGTCGGACGACGGTGTGAGATCCGATGCTATCGACCCGCTCGTGGCCGCTTCTCGGGCATGGGACGTCGCTAGTGCGGAGCAGAAGCTGGCGGCCGAGCAAAGAAGACAGGAATTGGCGGCGGCTGCTGCGGCGAGTGAGGCGTCACGCGCTCGACAAGAGAGTGAGCACAGTCTTCAGCGAGTTCAAGCACTTCGTGAGCGATTGGCAGCCACGAAAGCTCGAGCCGCTGCGAGACCCGAGGGTGCCCAGCCGTCAGCCCCGGCGGAGAGGCTCCGCTGCCGACAATGTGGATTACCACTCGACCCCCTGCTTGCCGAGAGTGGTGTCCATCTCGGCCCGTGCACGTGGAAGCAAGACCGCCAGTACTGAACGGGCGGCGACGTCAGTCGTCGTCGCCGCCGTCGGCGTTCCACCACCGCAGGGCGATCGACTTGAGCTTCCGGCCTCTCATCGCTGCCAGATCCTACCGAAGTCCTGTCGACATTCGACATGGCCGCGGGGTCTTTCACGACCGACCCATTCGTCCGCCGGGACCAGCGATTCACGAGCCCGCATCGGCCCCAGGTACTTGAATCCTGGCAGCAGCGGGCGCACAGTAGAAGGAGCGAGAGGGGGACCGATGCGCGATTGGACGGCTCAACCGGACCTCATGCCGATCCTGTCCCCGGGCAGGCACCGGTCGCCGCGTCGCGGGGCCTGCTTCATGGAGTTCTCTTCGTACCTCGCGGGGGAGCGTTGGAGCGATCATCCTGCATGTACGCACCGCACTCTTGCGCTTCTCGCGCGGATGGTCAACGACCGGACGAGCGAAGCAGGCCGTGCTCGGCTCACGCCCCTCATCCCGACGGTCATCGGTCTGACGAGCGATGACCCGCTGGTCGACGTCATGATCGCGACACGGGCAGCGAGCGTTGCGTTGCCCATCGCCGCCGAGGAACGTCAGCGTTCGCTGGCCGTGGGCATGCGAGTCGCCCTCAGGGTTCTCGCGGATCGAGACGACGAGCCCGTCCCGGAGTTGCGCGAACTGGGGAGTGCGGCCCTTCGTGTCGCTTCCGCCGCCGCTGCCTGGGCTGACCGGTTCATCGCGGAAGTCGGTCCGGTCCCTTCTGGCATGACGGTGCGGCAGTGCCAGGCTCTCGTGACCAGCGCCGTCGAGGGAATCGCGCGGGCGTGCGTCGCGGATCCCGATGACCATCTGGTCGCCCTGCTCGGTGCTGCCGTGTCGGACACTGCGCGCTTCGTGGGTGCGGCGCGAGGTCCCACGGTGCGACGAGTGCTTCCAGGTCGGTCCGCCGACACGGCGGTCGAACTCGCCCCGCTGGGTTGACTCAGCATCCCGCTGTTCCCGTACATTCGCTCGTGGCCTGACGACCACGTGCGTCACTGGGCGTCCGCACCGAGATCGGTCAACGGCGCACCTGATAGCGCAGGTGAAGCACCCGGTCGCCCTGAACCACCACGTCGGGATCCTCCAGCAGGTGCTGCGAGTCGACGGAGCCGAAGTAGCGCTTGCCGGACCCGAGCACGACGGGGGCGACGTCCATGCGCACCTCGTCGACGAGACCTGCGGCGAGCACCTGGCCGCCGACGTCGCCGGCGGCCACCTCGACAGAGCGGTCACCCGCGAGTTCCTTCGCCATGGCCACGGCCGCCTCGATGCCGTCGACGAAGTGAAATGCCGCGTTGGCGTCCCAGCCCTCGGGCGCCGGCCGGTGTGTCACGACGACCACGTGGTCGATCCCGCTCGGAGGCTTCCCGTCCCAGCCGTCCGTGATGTCGAAGACGTGGCGGCCGGCGATCGTCACCCCGATCTGGTCCCAGTACGGCCGGATGTGGTCGTAGGACGCTTGCGACACGTTCAGTACGCCGCTGTCGTCCAGCGGCACGTCGCCGCTCACCAACCATTCGAACAGTGGACCCGGATCGTCGTTCTCGGCCGCAATGAAGCCATCCACCGACACCGACGCGTTCATGACCACGTTCCCCATGAGTTCCTCCTCTGTCTGGATTCCCAAGTCTCGTGCGTCGTGAGCGGTCGCTCTTGTAGGAAATCAATCGGCTGGCAGTGGCCAGCCGTCCAGCTCGTGGTCGGGATGTTCGCGGAGGAAGCGTTGCCGGACTTCGACGTACCGCGTCGGCGTGAGCCCGGTGAACTCCCGGAACTCGTGGACGAAGTGGGCCTGGTCGAAGTAGCCTGCGCCAGCGGCGACGTCGCCCCACTCAATGGGTGCAACTACGTCGATCGCCAATACTGTGGCGGTGAATCGGTAGCTGCGCGCCAGCCGCTTCGGTGTGACGCCGATGATCTCCTTGAACCGTTTGGCCACGTATGTGCTGCTGGCGCGGGCAGCGACTCCGAGTTCGCTGATCGGCACCGTTCCGCGCGTCTCCGCGATGGCGCTGCTCATGTGGCGGACGATGTCCAGCCCGTCGATCTCGCGTACCCGTCGCAGCAGTTCCTCCTCGAGCAGCATCAGCATTTCGTGCGGTGCGTCCGCCGAGGTCAGTCGGTGTCGCAACTCAGCGACGGCGGGCCGGCCCCAGATCTGTTCCACCGTCGCCGGTCGGTCGCACAACTCGGCCGCGGGCCCCGGAAGGAACGGTGCCAGCCCCCACGGTCTGAAGTGGACGCCCACGGACCGCGTGGGGGTCGGGTAGCCGAACTCCCATGCACGGGTGGGCGTGGCGACCGCGCAGCCATCGGCGAATTCCATGGCTTCTCTGTCGGTGCCCGCGCGGATGAGAAACGGCGCCCCGAGATTGACGATGAGCAGTGGCGCGGGCGCCGCCGGCAGCAGCAGTCGGGAGTACGGCGGAGCGCCCTCCAGGTAGTAGAGGTCGCCGATCAGACCGTCCAACGGTGGACCGGGCACCCTGGACACATACTCCACATCCACAGTATCGCCGACGGTTGGGCGGCATGAGAGTACGCCGCTCGTCGACTTCTATCCGTGTTCAGTGCGCTCGGTTGCGCCAGGAGCTCGACGTCAGGAGGTGAGCGCGACGACGGCGACGATGACGGCGACGAGGATGTCGAGCACGGCGCAGAACTGCGCGAACGAGTGATCGACGACGCGGTCGGTGCGGTGGTGGGAGATGTCCCAACCGGCGTGACCGAGGAGCGCCACTGCGACGAGGAGCCCGCCGATGGTCGGACTCAGTTGCAGGGCGAAATACGCGATCGTGCCGAAGAGCAGCATGGCGACGGCCTGCAATGGGAACGCCCACCACGGCCGAGTGCGCCGACTCACGAGTCCGACGACAACGAGCGCGGCGCCGAGCATGAACAGCCACGGGACGGCATCGAGGCCGGTGAACTTGTCGAGGGTGATCAAGACGAAGCTGGCAGCGAACGCGATCCACGCGGTGAACCGTCGACCGGTGGCCGAGGCCGCCAGATACACCAAGCCGGATGCCGCGACGACGGAAGCGGCCTCGCGGGCGTCAGTGAGCCCGTAGGCGGTGCCGGCGGCCACGAGTACTCCGAGCGCGGCCGGCCACGTGCGTCGCCATATCGAGCCTGCGTGAACTCGGGTCCATTCGATGCGGCGATCGTCCTTCGGAGCGGTGATGGCGTCCATCCTGACCCTTTCTTGAACAAGCAAGTTCGAGTTAGATAAACTGTACATCCCAGTTCAAGTTCACGGAAGAGGTGCGTTCGATGGCTCGATCGCGTCGGGACGATTCAGCAGGACCTGGCCGGGTGCAGAGCTCGGTTCTCGAACTCCGCCCCGCCACGGCTTCCGATGCAGGCGACATCGCCCGCATCTGGCGGGAAGGGTGGCTCGATGCGCATCTCGGCCACGTTCCTCGCGAGCTGGTCGAGGCGCGGACGGCGGACTCGTTCGCTGCGCGTGCAGCGGGTGCGATCGCCAGCACGATCGTCGCGACTCGTGCAGACGCGGTCGCCGGCTTCGTGATGATCGTCGAAGATCAGGTGGATCAGCTGTACCTCGACCGATCCGCACGCGGCGGCGGAGTGGGTGCCGCACTGCTCGGTGAAGCGGAGAGGCGGGTGATCGCCTCTGGCCACGCGCACGCCTGGCTGGCGGTGGCAAGCGGAAACGCGCCCGCCCGACGGTTCTACGAACGGCAAGGATGGATCGACGACGGGCCTTTCGTTCATGGAGCCCCGGTGTCCGGCGGCGTGATCGACGTCGACTGCCATCGGTTCCGCAGTCCGGAACGTGAGCATTGAAGGCCGCTCTGGATGTGATCCGCGGTGGCCGGAACCCCGATCCCGCAATTCGTTGTGGAGGTCGTCCCGAACTCAGCCTTCCGCCGCCGGCGCACCGTCGAGGACCGTCGGGATGTACTCCAGAAGCTGGAGCTTGCCGTCGAAGGTGCGGCTGTCGACGAGTTCGAGAGCGACGTCGGGGTAGCCGTCGAAGATGCGCTCCCTCCCCGTGGCGCCGGTGATCACCGGGAAGACGACCACCCGGAAACGATCCACCAAGCCCGCGGTGAGCAATGTTCTGGCCAGGGTGAGGCTGCCGATCGTGCGGAGCTCCCGCGACTCGCGCGCCTTCAGGTCTCGAACGGCTGAGATCGGGTCGGAGCCGACCAGTTCAGTGTTCGCCCACGAGAGCGGCTCGCTGAGTGTGGAGGAGAACACCACCTTTCGCGCAGCGGTGAGGGCCTGTGATCCAGGGTCGTCCGACTGGGCGATGCTCTCGGCGAAGAGTCGGTACGTCGTCGCGCCCATGAGCTGGATGGGGTCGCCTTCGAGGCTGTCCTCTTCCAGCCAGGCGAGGTACTCGGGGCCTTCCATGCCCCAGAAGCCGGGCCATCCGTCGGCGGCTCCGTAGCCGTCGAGGGAGATGATGTAGTCCACCATGAGCGTTGACATCTGCGATTCCTTCAGTCGATCCATTATCTTGAACAGCAGTGTACGGATTAATGATCGACTTGGATAGTGCGATCGCTGCGCCTAGCGCGGTCGACGCCAGTCGCGTCTGCTCTGCGCGAACCTCGGCCACGAGACCCCGCTGCGGGTCGAGACTGGCTGCATGGACGACAACGAGGCTCTCGACGCCTATTCGGCAGCGGTCGTGCGCGTCGCCGAGATGGTGCTGCCGTCGATCGCGGCGGTGAGCGTGCGTACCGCCGCTGGGGCGGGTGCCGGAAGTGCCTCGGTGATCAGTACCGACGGCCGCCTCTTGACAAGCGCCCATGTCGTCGTCGATGCGTCGGCAGTCGAACTCGCGTTCGCCGACGGCAGCTCCACCGACGCAGAGGTGGTCGGCGCCGACGTGCTCTCCGATCTCGCTGTGCTGCGGGCGACTGGGCCGACGCCCGTTCCGGTGCCGCTCGGCGACGCGACGCGCCTGCGTGTCGGACAACTCGTCGTTGCGCTCGGCAATCCGCGCGGGCTCGCCGGCAGCGTCACAGCCGGTATCGTCTCGGCACTCGGCCGGTCGCTTCCGACCGGCGCGGGCCGGGTGATCGATGAGGTGATCCAGACGGATGCCGCGCTCAATCCCGGCAGCAGCGGGGGAGCACTCACCGACAGCACCGGCCGGCTCGTCGGCGTGAACACCGCGGTCGCCGGCTTCGGGCTCGGGCTCGCCGTGCCGATCAACGCCACGACCCTCGACATCATCGAGAAGCTCACGGCCCACGGTCGAGTGCGTCGGGCGTGGCTCGGCGTGGTGGGGGCGAAGGTGCCGTTGAGCCCCGAGGCCGCCGCGCTGGTCGGATCGCCGACCGGCATGCAGGTCATGTCGACGATCGCCGGTAGCCCAGCCGCACTGGCAGGGGCGCACCGGGGCGACATCGTCGTCACGATCGACCGCACACCGGTGTTCGACCCGACCGGGGTGCAGCGGCTCATGGTCGAGGATGCGATCGGCCGCAGCATGGAGATGACCGTGCTGCGCAACGGGGCGCTCGTCGATCTCGTGCTGGCGCCCGACGAATTGCACAGCTGACGCGGCGCTGCCGCTCGAGCGGCGATCCGGGCGTCGGTCGCGCCATCGGCTTCGTCACTCCCAGCGCATAGTGCACCTCGTGCCACCAGGCAAGGCCTCGACGCCGCGCAGGGGCACGCCTACGGTCGGACTATCAACCGAATGGAGCCATCATGTCGGATCCCGAGCAGTTGGCACCCGCACTCGACATCGACGCTCGGCTCACCGAGATCGAGCACCGCGTGAACCTGCTCGTCAACATCACGCCACTCAACGCGGCGGAGGCCTGGGCCGACTTCGAACGCAGTGACTTCGGCACGGCGCCCACGCTGCGGCTGCGGCCGTTGGACTTCGACCCGGACCTGGCGCAGCGTGAGCTGTACGACCTCGAGGTCGAGAACGTGGATGACCCGGCGCTGTACACGCTCTTCCGGGCGAAGCGGGACGAGATCGCCCGGCAGATCACGGCGTTGGAGGACCGCGACACGTCACGTTTCCTGTACGGGTCGCTCCAGCTCTATGGGACGGTCGCCCCTCCGCTGACAGCGGCGGCGACGGAGCTGCTCGAGATCATCCCTCCGCAGGCGCCCAGCACCCAGACCGTCACGGCCGGAGCGTTCGCCGACGCAGCCCGTGCGGAGTTCGAGCGCTACCGCGCCGTGTACCCGGACTTCCCGGTCCGCGTCGAGGTACGGGACGACATCTCCGAGCTGATGGTGTCGTTCGGCCGCCTGCTCATCCCGGAGTCCGCCGCCTTCCGCGCCGACCGCATCGATGCGTTGCTGCATCACGAGGTCGGCACCCATGTCGTCACATTCCAGAACGGTGCCCGGCAGCCACTGACGCTCCTGACCATCGGCCTGCCCGGCTACGACGAGACCCAGGAGGGCCTCGCAGTGCTCGCCGAGTACCTGACCGGCGGGTTGGACCCGCGGCGGCTGCGCGTGCTCGCGGCGCGAGTGATCGCGGTCGGCAAGATGCTCGACGGCGCCGACTTCCTCGACATCTTCGAGTCGCTGCGGGCCGACCATCGCATACCGGCACGGACTGCGTGGTCCATCGCCATCAGGGTCGTCGTCGGGGGCGGTTCGGTAAAGGACGCGATCTACCTGCGCGGGATCGCGCGCATCCTCGACGCCCTCGCCGAAGGCAGCCGCCTCGACGTCCTGCTCGTCGGCAAGCTCGCGTTGGACCACATCCCGCTGGTGCAGGACCTCCTCGACCGCGAGGTGCTCCACGCGCCGTGGGTTCGGCCACGCTGGCTGGACGTGCCCGGTGCACAAGAGCGTCTGGAGAGACTGCGCGCGGGCGCGACGGTCACCGACCTTTATGAGGGAGACGTGGCGGCATGAGGCTCGCATTTCTCGTCAACGACGTCGACACCGAGGTGGACGAGTACACGACCACTCGACTCGCAAGGGCCGCAGCCAGGGGCGGGCACGAGACCTGGTATGTCGGCGTCGGCGACATCGAGCTCGGAAGCAACGACGGACTCTTCGCAGCCACGGCTCGTGCCGCGCGGTGGAAGAGCACCGACACCCTCGCGAGCTTCATGGAGCGGATCAAGGCGCGCGACGCCGAGCGGATCGTCATGGACGACCTGGATGCGCTCGTCCTGCGCAACGAGTCGATCGACGACCTGCAGGAGCGCCCGTGGGCCAGCCCGATGGGCGTGGTGTTCGGACAGATGCTCGCGGCCCGAGGTGTGACGGTGGTCAACGACCCGAACACCCTGCATCGGGCGACCAGCAAGCTCTACCTGGAGGAGTTCCCCGAGAGCGTCCGACCGCGGTCCCTGGTGACACGGAATCCGGAGGCGATCGAACGGTTCGTCGACGAAGTCGGCCACTGCGTCGTCAAACCGCTGTACGGGGCCAAAGGCCGCAACGTCTTCATGATCGAAGGCCCGGGCGAGACCAACCTCGCGCAGATGACGGAGGCGGTCCTGCAGGACGGCTATGCCATCATCCAGGAGTTCATCGATGGAGCCAAGGACGGCGATGCCCGAATCTTCCTGCTGGACGGCCGCATCCTCGAGCGCGACGGCAAGCCGGCCGCCTTCCGACGCGTACCCACCGGCAACGATCCGCGCGCCAACATCAGCACCGGTGGCCGGTCGGTGCCCCTCGAGGTCGGTGCGACAGAGCTCGGCATCGTCGAGGCGATCGGCGACAAGCTCGTCGCCGATGGCATGTTCCTCGTGGGCATCGACGTGATCGGCAGCCAGGTGGTGGAGATCAACGCGGAGAGTCCCGGTGGGTTCCAGAGCGTCGAGCGGCTCTACGACATCGACATCGCCGAGACCGTCATCGAAGCTCTGGAGCGCCGCGCGAGCCGAGGGTCCTGAGCCCCACCGCCGTGGTGAGCTGGAGCACCGTTCGTCGGGTTCACTCGTGTTCGGGCAGCAGCGGCGCCGACCAGCCCGGTTCGCGACCGAGCTGCGCGGCTCGAGCGACGGAGGCCGCGCCGAAGCGATCGCGTACCGCGTCGAGCACCGTGTCGAGCTTCACTCCGTCGTCCCAGTCGATCGGCAGCTCCGGCTGCAGGCTGTCGATGTGCGCGAGCTGCGACAGCGAGACGCCGATCAAGGTGATGCCGCGCTCGGCGATCTCGGGTCGCGCACTGGCGAGCAGCTCTCGTGCAACGGCGAGCAGCACTGCCGTGCGGTCGGAGGCGGAACCGAGGGTGCGCGATCGGGTGGCCTTCGCGAAATCGCCGTAGCGAAGGCGCAGCACGACCGTGCGGCACACGCGGTCGCGATCGCGGAGGCGGCGGGTGAGTCGATCGATGATCTGGGTGAGGATGAGGTCGAGTTCTTCGGGCGAGCGCGGGCGGCTGCCGAGTGCGCGCTGAGAGCCGATGGAGCCTCGGCGGCGGGTGGTGTCGACCGGGCGCGGATCGCGGAGTCGCGCCAGCGCGTGCAGATGGGCGCCGGTCGCCTTGCCGAGCAGCCGCTCCGCGGCTGCGGCTTCGAGTTCGGCCAGTTCCCCGACCGTGCGGATGCCGAGTCGGTGCAGCTTCTCGGCGGTCACGGCGCCGACACCCCACAATCGTTCCACCGGCAGCGGCAGCAGGAACGCCTCCTCCCGTTCGGGTTCGACGACGAGGAGTCCGTCGGGCTTGCTGACCGCGCTGGCGACCTTCGCGAGGAACTTGGTCCGCGCGATCCCGACCGAGATGGCCAGCCCGACCTCTGAGTGAACCCGCTCACGCAATCGCACCGCGATCTGCTCCGGCGTGCCCGCGATGCGTCGGAGGCCTCCGACTTCGAGGAACGCCTCGTCGATGGAGAGCCCCTCCACGAGCGGAGTCGTGTCGCGGAAGATCGCGAACACGGCTCGACTGGCCGCCGAGTACGCGTCCATCCGCGGCGGGACGACCACGATGTCGGGACACAGCTCGCGCGCCTGCCGGCCGCCCATCGCCGTGCGCACCCCACGCGCCTTCGCCTCGTAACTCGCCGCCAGCACGACACCGCCGCCGACGGCGACAGGTCGGCCGCGCAGCTCGGGCGCGTCACGCTGCTCGACTGAGGCGTAGAACGCGTCGAGATCCGCGTGCAACACGGTCGCCTCGCCCCGCATCTCGTTCCTCCTGCACTCGTCCGTCTTCCGGATCGTCGCACGAACCGGCGACACAGACCTCGAGCGACAGAGGATGATGGATCCATGCCCGCTGTCAACCGTCCCGGTCTTCGGGTCGATGCCGGGCTCACGATTCCCGATTCCGAGCTCTCCTGGCGGTTCTCGCGGTCATCCGGCCCGGGCGGTCAAGGCGTGAACACCGCCGACTCCCGAGCGGAACTCGTGTGGGATGTCGCGGGCTCGGCGGTCCTCTCTCCGCTCCAGCGGGAACGGCTCCTCGACCGTCTGGCCAACCGCCTCGTCGACGGCGTACTGACGATCACGGCATCCGAGCATCGCGCGCAGTTGCGCAACAGGAATGCCGCACTCGCTCGGCTCGCCGCCGTCGTGGCCGACGCCTTGCGGCCGCCGTCGCCCTCACGACGACAGACGAGACCGAGTCGGGGGTCCAAGGAACGGCGTTTGGAGGCGAAGAAGCGGCGCACCGACGTCAAGCGACTGCGTCGCCCGCCTCACGACTGACCACGGACCGGCGGCATCGGGGTGCGCCGTCGCGGCTCATTCCACGAGTGCCGTGAACAGTTCGTAGACCATGAACGCCGGCCAGAAGAGGCCCTGGAAGAACGCCCCGATGAACTCCCAGAACGCGTCGGCCTGCTGGAAGAAGAACACCCACGCGCCGATGATGCCGAGGCCGTAGATCGCACCACCGCCGGCGAAGCATCCGGTATTCGAACTCCTGTCGGTCATGTCGCCCTCCCGAGGCACACGATACGCCGCCGGCGGTCGTGGGGCACGCGATTCCAGCGATCCCGCGTCGGCGGTGCGTCGTACACTCGGCCTGTGTCCACCCTCGACGACCTCCGACGCATCGCCGCTCGGCTGCCCGGCAGTGAGCAACGAGCGACGACGGGCGGCGCCGCGTGGTTCGTCCGCGGCAAGCTCTTCGCGTGGGAGTGCCACCCGTGGCCGAGCATCCCGGTAGACATGCGCGCGATCATCGCGGCCGAGCTCGTCGTCGGGGTGAAGGTCGCCGACCCCATCGATGCGCTCGCGCTCGTCGAGATGGCGCCAGACGTGTTCCTGCGCACGACGACGAGTTGGGGAGAGCCGAAGGTCGCGTTCCGCATGCAGGGCATCGACGAGCAGCACCTCGCCGAGCTCGTGACCGAGGCGTGGCGGGTGCAGGCACCGAAGTACTTGCGGGCGGAGTTCGACGCGGTCGCCGGGTAGGGCGCCGACGACGATCGCGCTGAGAGCGCTGGAGTCCCGAGAGCGCTGCCGCTCCGCAGGCCTACTCGGGGATGTCCTTCAGCGTCTTCTCGACCGCACCCAGGCGCCCGTCGATGGAGTCGAGCTTGGCGAGCAGCCTCTCGTTCACCGCGGTGCTCTGCTCCATGGCCTTCTTCAGCTCCGTGTTCTTGTGACCGAACATGCCGGCGATCATCGTGATGCCCCACACGATGATGCCGACGATCGCGATCCACGCGAACCAGGGAATGTATGCCAAGCCGTCCATCTCAGGTCTCCATCTCAGGGTCGTTCGCGACGGCTGCGGCGAGCGCGGCAGCGTCGATCGTGATGGCGAACGGCACGAGTTCGAAGAACTTGAGCGCTTTCCCGCCGTCGGACATCTCGAGGTGGCCGGCGACGAAGCCGGCCTCCTCGAGCTTGGTGAGGTGCATGTAGAGCAGTGCACGGCTCATGCCGAGTCGGCGCGCGAGCTCACTCACATGGAGCGACTCCGCGTGCAGCACCGCGATGATGCGCATGCGCTGCGGGCTGGCGATCGCCGCCAGCCTCGCGCTCAGCGCTTCGGACGTCGTCTCCGAATTCATGGCTGCACCTTGCACATGTCAGAAGTCTATTACACATGCAACTGATCGACGAACTCAGCCGCTCGGATGTCGCGGCGAACCGCCACTGAGTGGGATTAGTCGATCGGCTCGAACTCGTTGAGCCGCCAGGTCTGATCGAACCATGGCTCGAGCGGCCCGTAGATGCGGAAGAGGGGGAACCACGACTTTCCGGGCACCGTCTCGACCCAGTTCGACTCCTTGCCGGCCGGCGCCGTCGGTCCGAAGAAGAGGTCGAACGAGCCGTCGTCGTTGGCCTGGAGCTTGCCGTCGTTGCTCGCGAGCGCGGGATACGGAGTCGAGGGGATGACGAGCAGCGAACGCGTCTGCGTGTCGTACAGGTCGACCGCCCAGAAGTTCTTGGCCGGGGGATTGGCGTCGACGCGCAGGCGATAGCTGCGCGCACCGTCGAGGAGTCGTTCCTGAGCGTCGTGCACGGTGTAGGCGTACGCCGAGCCGGCACCGACCTGCGCGTGCGCCATCGCCGGGGTGATGACCGTCGCGAGGTAGTGGAACTGCGTACGCGCATCGAGCAACCGCGCACCGTTCCTGATGAATTCGTAGTTGCCGCCGACGAAGCCGTTGCGCCACGAGCCGTACAACACGGCCTCGGGGTCGCGGGGTTGGTAGGCGACCGTTCGAGCGAGTCCGGCGGCGATCGGCGCTGCCTGCTCGAGGATGCCGCGCAGCCTGGCGTCCGGCGCGAACGGCTGACCGCTCACGATGCCGATCGCGGCGAGTTGCCCGGCACGCTCGGGATCGAGCGATTCGACCGGCTCCTCCTGTACGAGCGTGGCCACCTCTTCGTAGAACGAGGAGTCGTTCGCGTGCACGGTGTTGAACGGCGTCTCGGCGAGATTGATGAACTCGTTCTCGGCAGGGTTCGCCGCCTCGGCGAGCGGGTAGATGCGCGTCTGCTTCATCGCCGGCACGCCGCCGAGCGCGCGGAGCACCACGAAGTTCGTGAAGGTCGGTGTGCGGTAGACGAAGTAGCCGTCGGGCACCTCGCCGTCGTAGCCCGGCGGGAGGAAGAGGTACTTGCCGCCCGCGCCTCGATCCGGCCCGGCGATGCCCATGTCGGCGACGTAGCGGAACCAGAAGTCGTCCACGACGCAGAGCGACTGCGGCGGTGCCTCGATGACGGTCGGCCCCCACGCCTTCAGATCGAGCATGGTGGTGCCATAGGTCGTCTCGGTGTTCGGCGTGAGGAACAGCGCCTTCGAGGTCGCCCGGGGCTCGGTGATGCCGATCTGCCGCGGTGTCGTGACGCCGGCGACGCGCAGGCCCGCGCGGAACGCCACGAGTGACGCGCCGGGAACGGTGTTCAGGAACACGTCGACGGCCCGGATCAGGTCGAGCGCGGCATACGCCGTGTCGACCGTCTCGGGCAATGGCACCCCGTCGAAGAAGCGGAGTTCGCCGAACGGCGACGCGACGGTGTCGGGTGTGCTCAACGAAGCCACGGCCTCTGCCATCTCGACTGCGGTGAGTCCTGGACGCTGCTGCTCTGACATGTTCCCCCTTGATCGAACGTCATCTCACCTTGGCAGCGGCACGAGCCGAAGACAAACATGCGGGGTCCCGTGTCCCGGCCGGTCGGCCGCACGGCCGATCGTTCCTACGGGCTGGTGGGGTACCGCAACCGTTCGGTCACCGAGCGGACGACGTCGACGGGCAGCTTCACGACGCGGCGGTCGTAGCTCAGCAGCCCGTTGCTCTCGTCCTCGACATCACTGAGCTGGGTGTACACGATGGCGGCGAGGCCCCGGGGGAGCGTCGGGATGATCTCCTCTTCGTGCAGTCGCACGAAGGCTGCAGCGAGGCTGTCGCGGTCGCCGAACCGCTTGTAGCCGAACTCGCGCGGCGTCACGCTGTGCTCGGGCAGGCGCTGACTGTATCCGCCGTACTCCGACACGACGAGCGCTCGATGGGCGGTCGCCGGTCGACGTCGCGGTACCCGGAACCGTCGGAAGTACACGTGCAGGCTCGTCAGGTCGCCGACACCCTGGTCGTGCCATCCGCTCGCATGGTCGATGCTCCGACTCGGGTCGAGTGCGCGCAGTTCCGCCGTGACCTCGGCGGCGTCGAACTGCCCCCAGCCCTCGTTGAACGGCACCCAGACCGCGATGCTGACGACGCCGTGCAGGTGCTCGACCATGTCGCGCAGCTCCTGGCGCCAGTGCGCGCGCGCCGAGGCATCCGTTCGGCCGAACGCCCGGTATCGATGGTCGTCGAGCCGCAGCGGTGTCAGCACGGGCGCCGTGATGACGACCGGGTCGTAGCGCCCGCCGCCGTTCACCGCGTCCTGCCAGACGAGCATGCCGAGCCGGTCGGCGTGGTGGTACCAGCGCAGCGGCTCGACCTTGATGTGCTTGCGCAGCATCGTGAACCCGAGCTCCTTCATCGACCGGATGTCGTGCACCATCGCCGCATCCGACGGCGGTGTGTACAGTCCGTCGCTCCAGTAGCCCTGATCGAGCACGCCGGCGTGGAAGTACGGCTCGCCGTTCAGCAGCAGGCGCGGCAGCCCGGCGGAATCGGGGCCGACTCCGAAGCTGCGGAGCCCCGCGTAGCTCACGACGCGGTCGTCGCCGTACTCGACCTCGATGTCGTAGAGGAACGGGTGCTCGGGAGTCCACGACTTCGGCTCGGCGATCGTCAGCACGAGCGGATGCCCCGCTGCCGTTCGCCCCTCGGCCACGGGCACGCCATCGGCGGCGACTCGTACGGTCGCGAGCTGCTCGATCGCCGCTCCGGCGGCGTGCACGGTGACGGTCAGCTCGCCGCGTGCGGGGTCGGCCTCGTATTCGAGCCGTGCGATCCACGCGGCGGGCACCGCCTCGATCCAGACGGTCTGCCAGATGCCCGACTGCGCCGTGTACCAGATGCCGCCGCGATCGAGCTTCTGCTTGCCCCGGGAGTACTCGGTGGTGTCGCTCGGGTCGGTGACCCGCACGAGCAGCTCATGGTCTGCGCCCTGCCCCCGTTCGCCGACGGCATCGGTGATGTCGATCGTGAACGGAAGGTAGCCGCCGACGTGTTCGCCGACGACGATGCCGTTCACCTCGACGGTGCAGCGCTGGTCGACGGCGCCGAAGTGCAGCAGGATGCGTCCGCCGGCCGGCGCGAAGCCTTCGTCGAGGTGGAAGGTGCGGCGGTAGTGCAGCGTCTCATCGGGCTGCAGCTGCCTGCCGACGCCGGAGAGCACCGATTCGGGGGAGAAGGGCACGACGATCTCGCCGTCGTAACCGTCGTAACCGTCGGAAGCGGCGGAACCGTCGGGTGTCTCGCCCTCGGGCGTGATCGCGTACCGCCAGACGCCGTTGAGGTTCAGGTACGACCCGCGAGCGAGCTGCGGTCGAGGGTATTCGGGAAGCGGATGCTCGCGATCGAGCTGTTCGCCCCACTCCGTGAGGAGCGTCGACGGCGACGCTCGGTCGGCGCGGCTCATGCCTGCCCTGCCGCTGCGCGCTCTTCGGGTTGCGCCCGCTGCTCGCGCCGCTCACGGCGCAGGAGCGCGATCGTCGGCACGACGACGAGCACCGCGACCACCGCTGCGCCGATGAAGATGCCGGCCGTCGGCACCTGCTTCACGACGCCGAGCTCGGCATACGTCTCGCCGGCGCCGCTGATGATCGCCGCGCCGATGAACGGGCCGATGACCATCGGGATCAGGATCGCGAAGATCATGCGGAGTCCCTGCACCGAACCTGCGCGGTCGCGCGGGGTGGCATCGCGGGATGCGGCTCCGACCCCGGCGACGACGAGCATGAACCCGCTCATCATCGCGAGCCCCGCGATGATGACCCACGTGATGTCGCGCACGAACGTCATGAGCACGAGGCCGACGAGGTAGATCGCGAGGGCGGGGAGGATCGACCGCACCTTGCCCACCCGGTCGATGAACCGCCCGCCGACGATGCTCACGACCGACGCACCGAGGAGCACGACGCCGAGCACGAGCGCGTAGCCGTCGATGCGCAGGGTTCGCTGCAGGTAGATGATCAGGTACGGCAGGAACACCTGCGTCGAGATGCCGAAGACCGCCCATGCCCCGAACGTGAGGTACAGCGCCGGATTCGCGCGGATCGTCGACGGCCGCAGGCCGAACGCGATCGAGCGCCAGACGCCGTCGGCCTGCCGTTGCGGCGCGGTCGAGTCGCGCATCAGGAACCAGGCCACGACGCCCACGATCACGATCGCGATGCCGATCGTGAAGAAGAACGTGCGCCATTCGCCGGCACGGGTCAGTCCGTCGAGCACGCCGAACACGAGCAGCATCGAGAGCAGCGGCAGCGCGGCGAGCACGGCCTCGACGCGCCCGCGGTTCGTGGTGTCGGTCACATCGGTCACCCAGGCGTTGAACGCGGCATCGTTGGCGCCCGACCCGAGCACGCTCATGAGGCAGTCGAGCACGATGACGGTGAGCACGGCGAGGGAGATCGCACCGGCGACGGATGCCGCGCCGGCGAGCCCCTCGACCGTGACGAGTCCGAACGCCGCGGTCGAGAGGCCCCACAGCACGTACCCGCCGGCGACGAAGATGCGGCGACGGCCGACCCGGTCGCTCCACGCGCCCACGACGAGCGTGGCGAGCGTGGCCGACGCGGCGCGGGGGGGGGCCCACGCCCCCCGGACCCCCCGGGGCTCGGGGTTAGTGGGGGTTGAGAACACCGTGTTGGACAATGTGTAGACCCG